>NZ_JBFULT010000761.1:0-2876 GCF_054049755.1 Bradyrhizobium sp. P5_C11_2 | reverse complement strand
GTCGATGTCAACGAGATTGCACGTGGCGTGCTGCAATCGCTTCACGGACAGTTGAGGGATCACGGCGTCGCGACCGAAACCGAACTTGCATCCGATCTGCCGCTGGTCGACGGGCATCAGGGTCAGTTGCGACAGGTGGTCTTCAACCTGGTCCACAATGCGATCGATGCCATGGCCACCACAACGGATAAAACACGCCTGCTGCGGGTGAGCACACAGCCTCGGGATCGCAACACAATCGTGGTGGCAGTTGAGGATTCAGGACCTGGGATTGATCCTGGACGTTTGAACAACATATTTGATGCATTCGTCACGACCAAAGCGAATGGAATGGGATTGGGCCTCGCGATCTGCCGCATGATCGTTCAGCGTCACGGCGGTCAACTTTCGGCATCGTCAGACGGCAAGGCCGGCGCGCGCGTCCAATTCGTTCTGCCGGTCGGATTGGTGGATACTGCACACGCGCGCAACGTTAGCCATTGACTGTTTCGGTTTTCTGGCGAACGAGTAGGCTGGATGAGTTCGCCTGCCGCCATAGCGCTCGATCGTGTAGCCAAGGTCTACGACAAACCTGTCGTGTCCGACATTTCGTTGGAGGTGCCGGAGGGAAGCTTCGTCACGGTGCTGGGGCCTTCCGGCTCTGGCAAGAGTACGATATTGCAAATGATCGGTGGCTTCCTGCAGCCGACCGCAGGACGTATTCTCTTCGCCGGTACGGACATGACGGCGCTTCCGCCCAACAAGCGGCCATGCAACACGATCTTTCAGGACCTCGGCCTGTTTCCGCACATGACTGTTGCCGAGAACGTCGCCTATGGTCTCAAGGTGCGTGGCGTCGACCCGGCCACGCGGCGCAAGTGCACGGCGGAGATGCTCGCTATCGTTGCCCTTGAAGGCTACGAGAGGCGCCGCATACACCAGCTTTCCGGAGGCCAGCGCCAACGCGTGGCGCTTGCCCGAGCGCTGGTGCTCGACCCTGCTGTTCTTCTGCTCGACGAGCCATTGACGGGGCTCGATGAGCGATTGCGCCAGCAACTGCGCGGCGAGATCAGTCGTCTGCACCGACGGCTCGGCGCGACCATCCTTGCCGTCACTCACAATCAGGATGAGGCTCTGTCTCTAAGCGATCGAATCATCGTTTTGCGAGCGGGCCGCATCGAACAGATCGGTACGCCGCGCGAAGTCTTCGAACGACCGGCCAATGCCTTCGTCGCGCGGTTCGTTGGGTTCGACGCAATATTGAAGCCGGAGCGCGTCGATTCCGGCATTGCCGACTGGCACGCGCGCGTCGCTGGACGAGATATCCGCTGTGAACCGCCCATCAGCCGTGACCCGGCGAACGATTATGTGCTGGTCCTCCGACCCGAGCGGATCAGGATCGCACGCCCGGAAGAACGAAGTGATCTTGGGCCGCTCACGGTCATTTCCACCGCCTACAAGGGCCGCGACGTCGAGGTTGAGAGCCGCTTGGTTGACGGTCAAGCGTTCAAGTTTCTCATCTCCGCAGATCCGGGTGTCGCGGTACCCGCATCAGGCAGCAGCATCGAGATTGTGTGGGAACCCATGAAGCCGCTGTTGCTACCGGACGCGCTGGTCGAGCCCTGATATCCGCCCAGCGCCGCCTCTGCGAAGGCGCCTGAATTATGATATGCATCAAGTCGGGAGGCTCCTGAGGAGCTTGGACAATGGCGCACAGCATCGGGAATGGCTCTCCACCGGGCGTATTCTCCCAGTTAACACGCCGCCAGCTTGTTCAGAACAGTGTTCTTGGCGCTGGCGCGCTGGCAGTCGGAAGTTTCGGCCTGCCGCGCGCCGCCCGAGCGTTAGATGAGATCAATTTTTGGGCAACCGGCACGCTCGATATCGGCGACGACGGCTGGAGAACCTTTGCCAACGACAGCGGTGTCAAAGTCGAATTCACCGATAACGGCAATGACCCGGGGCCGGTCGTTGCCAAGCTGGCGGCTGGCAACGCAAACGACATTTATGATGTCGCAGGGCTCCAGGGAGGCAGCGAAAAGGAACTCGCGAGACGCGGCCTGATTGCGCCCTGGGACATTTCGCAGATCCCGAATTATGCGAGCGTGTGGCCGTGGGCGAAGGACATTCCCTACCTGACCCACGATGACAAGGCCTACGGAATTCCGACCGTCATCAATGCCGATTCCATCATCGCCATAAGAGACAAGGCTGGCAGCGTCGACAGCTATGGCGCCATCTTTGATCCGAAGCTGAAGGGCAAGACCGCCATGGAAGACGCCTGGATCAACAGCGTGATCTTTACCGCCATTTATCTGAAGAACTCCGAGAATGCGAAGATTGCCGAGCCTGGTAACCTGACCGCTGACGAGCTCGGGCTGGTCATGGAATTCCTGATCAAGCACAAGCGGGACCGCCAGTTCCGCACGTTCTGGAACGGTTGGGAACAGGGTCTCCAGCTCTTGGCCAACCAGGAGGTCTGGGTGATGACCGGCTGGGAACCCATTGTTTATGCCGCGCGGATGCGGGGTGTCGATTGCTATTATGCCGTGCCGAAGGAAGGCTACGAGGGATGGGCTAACAATACCGTCCTGCTGAAGAGCGCGGTGGTCCGCGGGCGTACAAAGGCGGCCCATCAGTTGGTCAATGCCCTTTTCTCGGGATTCTACGGCTGCAAGCTCGGCCTGCTGCGCGGTTACGTCGTACCCACCGACAACAACGTCGCCTACGCGAACGCTCATGCGAATGCCTTCGATCCGGCGGGCGTCCGGAAACTGGCCGAGCATGTGAAGCAAAAGTTTGCCGGCAAGATCTATTGGCAAAACACCCGGCCGGACAATTTCCAGCTCTACGAAACATGGTGGCAGAGATTGAGGAACGCGTAGTGCCTCACGAAC
>NZ_JBFULT010000760.1:0-2883 GCF_054049755.1 Bradyrhizobium sp. P5_C11_2 | reverse complement strand
TCCTTGGTGGGCCCGGCAGGACTCGAACCTGCAACCAGACCGTTATGAGCGGCCGGCTCTAACCATTGAGCTACAGGCCCCGCCGCGAGACGGTCCGCGGGAGGCGCGGCCGGCAACGGTGCGCGGTTCGTTTACAGGGACGGAGGCGGGGGTGCAATGCTGGCTCTGGCGAATGGAAACCCCTAGCGCAGCACGCCGGTAATTTTCGAATTACCGAAATTGGCGGATGATGCACTTATGCTCCTGTTTTGCCCGACAAGTCAAATCGCCGCGCGAGGGCTCGTTTTTTCACTTCCGTAACCCCCTGTAACTGCAAGACTTTTCTACTGTGCATGGGGTTGTTTTCGCCATTTTTGATTGGAGGGGACCTGCCGGTCCCCCCAAATCCCTTGCCGGCGAGCGACAGACCCCGCGGCGGGCCGGCCCTAGTCGACCGACACCCCGGCGAACTCCACCACCTTGCGCCACTTCTCGGTCTCGTCGGTGACCAGCTTGCCGAACTCCGCCGGCGTCATCGGCTTGGGGATGCCGCCGGTCTCGGCGAGACGTGCCACCAGCTTGGGGTCCTTCAGCGCCTCGCCGACCGCCTTGTTGAGGATCTCGACGATCTCGGGCGGCGTGCCCTTCGGCGCGGAGATACCGTAGAAGCCGACCGATTCGAATCCCGGCACGGTCTCCGCGATCGTGGGCACGTCGGGCACGATCGGCCAGCGCTGCGGCGAGGTGACGCCGAGCGCACGGACATTGCCGCCCTTGGCCTGCTCGAGTGCGGAGGGAAGGTTGTCGAAGATCAGCTGCACCTTGTTGGAGATGATGTCGGGGAAGGCGATCGCAGAGCCGCGATAGGGCACGTGCACCATGTCGCACTTGGTCATCACCTTGAACAGCTCCGCCGACATGTGCACCGAGGTGCCGTTACCGGAGGAGGCAAAGGAGATCTTGCCGGGGTTGGCCTTGCAATAGTCGATGAACTCCTGAACCGTCTTCACCGGCATCGCGTTGGAGACCACCAGCATGTTGGTGAGCTGCATGATGCTCGCGACCGGCACGGTGTCGCGCAGGAAGTCGAACGGCAGCTTCTTGTAGAGCGAGGTCGAGATCGCATTGTTGGGCGCGACGAACAGCAGGGTGTAGCCGTCCGCCGGCGCGTTGATCGCGGCGCCGGCCGCGATGTTGCCGCCGGAGCCGGCACGGTTCTCGACGATGAATTGCTGGCCGAGACGCTCCGACAGCCACTGCGCCATGATCCGCGCCACGATGTCGACCGGACCACCGGCGGAGAAGCCGATGATCCAGTGCACGGGGCGGTTGGGATAGTCGGCGGCGGAGGCGGGAGGTGCGGCGCTGAACAGGCCTGATATCAACGTGAGCCCGAAAACAGCGCACCGCAAAATTCGCAACATGACGTCTCCCATTGCATTATTGTCGTTGGACTGCATGCTTTCACAAAAACCGCCCGCTGCCTACATCGCCTGAAGTCGATGTTGACGCGGGGCGGCCGGGAACGACCATGAAATTCGCAATCACCATCCTTCTCGGCGCGGCGCTGCTCGCAAGCCCCGCCGCCGCTCAAACCGGAGGCAATGCCATTCCGACCACGACACTCAGCTTGGGCACCGCGACGCCCGGCGGCGGCTTTCCGCTCTATGGCAATGCCTTTGCGCAAGCGATGAACGCGGCGGACCCGTCGCTCGCCATCGCCCCGCGCAACACCAAGGGCAGCAACGAGAACATTCCGCTGCTGGAGAAAGGCGAGCTCGATCTCGCTTTGGTCGCGGGCGAACCGGCCTACGAGGCTTTTGCAGGCATCGGCCGCGCGAAGGTGGCGCTGAAGATTCTCACCGCGATCTATTCCAATCCCGGCATGTTCGTGGTGCGGGCGGACAGTCCCTACAGGACCATTCGCGATCTCGTCGGCCAGCCCGTCGCGTTCGGCGCCAAGGGCTCCGGCCTGCCGATCCTGGCGCGCTATGTGCTGGATGGCCTCGGCCTGAAGCAGGACGAGGACTTCAAGGCTGTCTATCTCGACCGCGCCGGCGATGGCCCTGCGATGGTCGAGGACGGACGTGTCGCAGCACTTTGGGGCGCCGGCATCGGTTGGCCCGGTTTTGCTGCGGTGGCGTCGAGCGCCTCCGGCGCACGCTTCATCGCCCCGAGCACTGAAGAGATCGCGCGCATCCGCGCAAAGCATGCGTTCCTGAAGCCGCTGACCGTGCCGGCCGGCAGCTATCCAAAACAGTCCGAGCCGATCGCCTCGCTCGGCTCCTGGAGCTTTGTCCTCACGCGCGAGGATTTGCCCGACGATGTCGCCTATCGCCTCGCCAAGACGCTGCACGGCGTCGAGGCGACGTTCTGCAAGCAGCTCGCGCAGGCCTGCGAGACGACCGCGGCGAACACGGTCGCCGCCGCGCCGAGGCCGGAGCTGATTCATCCGGGCGTGGTGAAGTACTTTCGCGAGATCGGGGTGATGAAGTGACGGTCGCTCCCTAAGCGGCCGTCATTCCGGGGCGCGCAAAGCGCGAACCCGGAATCTCGAGATTCCGGGTTCGGTGCTTTGCACCGCCCCGGAATGACGATCGCTTTAAGCGATCGTCACTTCTTCACCATCGCACAGGCCGGGTCCGGCGGCCCGAACGCCTTGTCGCCCGAGATGGTCGTGAGGATCTTGTAATAGTCCCACGGATATTTGCTCTCCTCCGGTGTCTTCACCTGCACCAGCCAGAGATCGTGCACCATCAGATTGTCCTCGCGCAGTTTGCCGTTGCGGGCAAAAAAATCCTCGATCGGCTTCTCGCGCATCTTCGCGGCGACCTTGAGCGGATCGTCGGTGCCGGTTTCCTTGATGGCGTTGAGATAGTGCATCACGCTCGAATAGACGCCGGC
>NZ_JBFULT010000759.1:0-2891 GCF_054049755.1 Bradyrhizobium sp. P5_C11_2 | reverse complement strand
CATTTCGTGCCGAACATCAGTTATGGCGCCGACGTCATCAAGGCAATCCGGCCGCTGACGAAGAGGGTCTTCGACGTCCATCTCATGATTGCGCCCGTCGATCCCTATCTCGAAGCCTTCGCGAAAGCCGGGGCTGATGTCATCACGGTTCATGCCGAAGCTGGTGTCCATCTCGACCGTTCGCTTCAGGCGATTCGTGCGCTCGGCAAGAAGGCCGGCGTCAGCCTGTGCCCGGCGACCCCCGAGAGCGTGATTGAATATGTGCTCGACCGCATCGATCTCGTGCTGGTGATGACGGTCAATCCGGGCTTTGGCGGCCAGTCCTTTCTCGAATCCCAGCTCGAGAAGATCAGGCGTGTTCGAAGCATGATCGGCGACCGGCCGATCCGGCTCGAGGTCGATGGCGGCATCACGCGCGACAACGCCGCCGCCGTCGCTGCCGCGGGCGCCGACACGCTGGTGGCGGGTTCCGCTGTGTTTCGCGGCAAAAGCAGCGCCGACTATGCCGGCAACATCGCAGCCATTCGCATCGCAGCCGAGGCCGGCCGGGTTCCGAAGCTCCAGGATATGTCCGTGCAGCCGATGCGCGCCGGCGAAAGCGCGCGCCTCCGGTAGACTACGGGAGCCGTGCACCCGGGTGTCGGTTGTGCCAACGCGTGCCACTTTCCTCCGGGGTTCCACGGAACTTGCCGCACAAGGCGATCGGATTCCTTCAGGCCGGGGTAACCACCGTGTCCGAGGCGAAAGTTCGATTAACGCCCGCRCAATGCTAAGTGTCTCAATCTGCGGTTCAGGAACGCGAGAGAGCGCGGGGATGCGGATCGAGGATATCTGCGGGCATGAGGCCTGCACTCGGCCAGGTGCGGTGGCTTGAGCATGCATCGCTTGTTCGCCGAGCAACTCCGCTGTGCCACCGAAGCGACCGGACAGGTCGATCTCGCCAAGTTGGGCGAACTCGTCAGCGCGGCCTACGAGGCAAGCGACCGCGATCGCCAGCGGATGGCTGACGCGCGCGCCCAGACGTACGATCAGGTCGAGGAGGATTTGCTCCGGACCCGCGAGTTCCTCGATACGATCGTCGAGAATATCCCGATTGCCGTGTTCGCAAAGTGCGCGAAGGATTCCCGTTACATCCTGCTCAACCGCGCCGGCGAGGACTATTACGGCCTGCCCCGCGAACGGATGCTGGGCAGGACGCCCGAGGAGATTTTTCCGGCGGATGTTGCCCGCGTGGTCAACGAGCAGGACCGCAGGGTCGTCGCCAGTGGRATGCCGATGTTCCTCGAGGAGCACCTGCTCGAGGTCGGCGTCAAGGGCCACGACCGCGTCGTCAATTCGCGCAAGATGCTGATCAGGGACGGCACCGGCGACCCGCAATATCTGGTCGGCGTGATCGAGGATGTCACCGAGCGCGTCACGAACCATGAGCGGATCAGTCATCTCGCGCATCATGACGCCTTGACCGACCTGCCGAACCGCAGCGCCTTCAACGCGGCATTGAGCGAGCGGCTGGAGCAGGCGCAGGAGGCGTCGACCAGTTTTGCGGTGCTCAGCCTCGATCTCGACCGCTTCAAGGAGGTCAATGACGTGTTCGGCCATCCCGTCGGCGACATGCTGATGCGGGCGGCGGCCGACCGTCTCGCCGCGGAATCCGATGGCGCTTTCGTCGCCCGCATCGGCGGCGACGAGTTCATGATCCTCATGCCGGACGATGCCTGCCGCGAAGACGTGCTGGCGCTCGCCGAGCGC
The DNA here is from genome assembly GCF_054049755.1 of Bradyrhizobium sp. P5_C11_2. NCBI lineage: Bacteria > Pseudomonadati > Pseudomonadota > Alphaproteobacteria > Hyphomicrobiales > Nitrobacteraceae > Bradyrhizobium > Bradyrhizobium sp. P5_C11_2. The sequence continues at coordinate 1,142 of NZ_JBFULT010000759.1, read as the reverse complement.
CTGGTGGAGGTGATCGGCAAGGAGCTCGAGGTCGACGACTATCTCTCACATGTTGGCATGAGCGTCGGCATCGCCGTTTATCCGGATGACGGCGTGGACGCGGCGATGCTGCTCGCGAACGCCGATTCCGCGCTCTATCGCGCCAAGCGCGAGGGCGGGGGCAGGGTCCGCTTCTTCGAATCCGGGACAGACCAGGAGCTGCGCGACCGCAGGCTGTTGCAGCACGATCTGCGGCAGGCGCTGGAGCAGAACCAGCTCCTGGTCTATTTCCAGCCCCAGGCGCGGATCGATGGCGAGGTCATCGGCTTCGAGGCGCTGCTGCGCTGGAACCACCCGACGCGGGGTCTCGTGCCGCCCGACCAGTTCATTCCGCTCGCCGAGGAGAACGGGCTGATCATCGAGATCGGCGAATGGGTCTTGCGCGAGGCATGCCGCGAGGCGGCGTCTTGGCCGCGGCCGCTGCAGGTCGCAGTCAACCTGTCGCCGGTCCAGTTCCAGGCCGGCGACCTCGAACGCTCCATCCACCAGATCCTGCTGGAGACCGGGCTTGCGCCGACCCGGCTCGAGGTTGAGATCACGGAGGGCATGCTGATCGGCGATTTCACCCGCGCGCTCAACCTGCTGCGGCGGCTGAAGGCGCTTGGCGTCCGCATTGCGATGGACGATTTCGGCACCGGCTATTCGTCGCTGTCCTATCTCCAGTCGTTCCCGTTCGACAAGATCAAGATCGATCGCAGCTTCATCTCCAACCTGGAGGCGACACCGCAATCGGCCGAGATCGTCCGCGCGGTCCTGAGCCTCGCGCATGCCCTGAAGATACCGGTCGTCGCGGAAGGCGTGGAGACCGAGGCGCAGCGCGACTTCCTGGCCCGCGAGTCCTGCGAGGAGATGCAGGGCTATCTCGTCGGCCGTCCCGACCTGATCGAGCGCTATCTCGACTTGATCGGCGTGAACGTGGAGCGCCGTCTCTATGCCTAGCCCATCGCCGCCAGAAACGAAATGAGCCGCCGGTTCCATGCCCGCACGGCTCCGAAGTCGCAGGCTGCGCTGATCGCGTAGCCTTGGTGTGCCGCCGTTACCTTGTTTGCGGCCATACGAAAAAATTTATACGCGCGATAAGGACGTCAGGCTGTGCTTTTCCT
>NZ_JBFULT010000758.1:0-2896 GCF_054049755.1 Bradyrhizobium sp. P5_C11_2 | reverse complement strand
CTCGCACAGCAGCGACCGCGTCTTGCGCGGGTCGATGATCTCCTCGACCCAGAACTTTTCGGCGGAGCGGAACGGCGAGCGGAGCTTGTTGAGGCGATCCTCGATCTCCTTCAGCTTGGCCGCCTTGTCCTCGGCCGCGTCGATGTCGGCGCGGTAGGCCGCTTCGATGCCGCCTTCGAGCGGCAGCGAGCCCCAATAGGCCGAGGGCCAGGCGTAGCGGATCGAGAAGCGGTCGGCGGGCTGATGCACCACGCCGGCGACGCCGAAGGCGTTGCGCAGGATCACCGTGCACCACGGCACCGTGGTCTGGTTGACCGCCGCCATGGCACGGACGCCGTGGCGGATGGTGGCGGCCTTCTCGGCATCGAGGCCGATCATGAAGCCCGGGCAGTCCATGAGATAGACGATCGGCAGATGGAAGGTCTCGGCGAAATCGACCCAGCGCACCACCTTCTGGCAGGCATCCGCCGTCCAGGAGCCGCCATAGTGAAAGCTGTCGCTGGCGAGCAGCAGCACCGCCCTGCCCTCGAGCCGCGCGAGGCCAACGATGATCGGCTTGCCAAAATTCTTTGCGACTTCGAAGAACGAGCCCTTGTCCACGACCTGCTCGATGATCGGTCGCATCTTGTAGACCTGCTTGCGGTTGCGCGGCACCGCGTTCATCAGCGCCTCTTCGGTGCGCTCCGGATTGTCGGTGCAGGGCAAGGTCGGCGGCAGTTCGTAAACCGACGACGGCAGATAGGACAGGAAGCGCCGCGCGCAGGCAAACGCCTCTTCTTCCKTATCGACCGCGTGATCGACCGCGCCGGCGCGGGTCTGGATATCGGCGCCGCCGAGCTCCTCCTTCGAGAGGTCCTGCCCCAGCGCCTTCACCACCGGCGGCCCCGCGACGAACATCGCGGACTTCCTTGTCATGATGGAGTAGTGACTGGCGGCAAGGCGCGCGGCACCAAGGCCCGCAACCGAGCCGAGCCCCAGCGCGACCACGGGTACGCGCGACAGGTTTTCGGTCGTGAAGCGATACCAGCGCGTGCCGCCAACGCCGCCGGGCAGATTGGCCGCGCCCTTGGTCTCGATGGTCTTGACCGAGCCGCCGCCGCCGGAGCCTTCGATAATGCGGACGATGGGCAGACGGAAGTCGTGCGCCATCTCTTCCGCCATCAAGGGCTTGGCCGAGATCGAGGCATCCGCCGAGCCGCCGCGCACGGTGAAATCATCGCCGACCACGACCACGGTGCGGCCGTCGACCTTGCCGCGGCCGAACACGCAGTTCGCCGGCGTCACGTGCTTCAGCTCGCCCGCTGGATCGTATTCGCCGATGCCGGAGACGGCACCGATCTCGTGAAAGCTGCCTCTGTCGATCAGTCCGTCGATACGCTCCCGAACAGTCAGCCGGCCCTGGTCATGCTGTCGCTTGACCTTGTCAACGCCGCCCATCTCCCGCGCGAAGGCTTCGCGCCGGGCGAGCTCGTCGAGTTCCGGCTTCCAGTTCATTCACTCCCTCCGAATTGATCGGCTTGTTATTGTTATGCACGGCCATCGCGACCGGTTTACGCGAGATACGGTTGTTGAAGACGTCGCCTTCCGCGCCTTCGAGCAGGCTGCCGAGCGAGCGGCCGAGCGCGACCATCAGCGGCGCGACCTCGGCATGCAGCCGTTGCTCATCATACATCGCCGACAGCAGGCCGATCGTGATGACCACGAAGGTCTGATATTGCGGCGACCAGATCGGCACCGCGAGCCCATTGATGTGCGGGCTCCACAGGCCGCAGGCCACGACATAGCCGTGCTCGCGCAGCGACTGCCGGTTGGCCTCGATGCGGGGCTTCAGGATCTTGGCAGCCTCGGGAGCTTCCCGTTCCATCTCCGCGATGAAGGCATCGCCGATCTCAGGCGCCAGCGCCGCGGTGTAGGCCGCGCCCGCGGCGGTCGAAGCCATCGAGATGCGGCTGCCGGTGCCCTCGTGCAGACCGAGTGCGGTCGCCGAGCGCGCGAACTGGAGATAGACGAGGTGGAAGCGATCGGGGACGACGAAGCCGACCGTGCCCGGCAATTGCTCGGCGACTTCCTGGAGCCGCTGCCGGATCATGCTGCGCAGTTGCGCGCCCTTCATCATCGAGGCGCTCATCGCAACAGCGCTCGGGCCGATGCGATACTTCTGATCGCGCGGCAGGTAGACCAGTTGGCCCATCCGCGTCAGCGTGTGCGTGAGCCGCGACACCGTCGAGCGCGGCAGACCGCAGCGATTTGAAATCTCGAGATTGCCGAGCCGGGCTTCGTGCCCCTCGAAGCATCGCAACACGTCGAACGCGCGCGAGACCACCTGGATGACATCACCTTCACCGGCATCACCGGCGAGGACTCCTTGCCTACTCAACCGCTCCGAACGTCGTCCCATGTTCCCTACCAGTTGTTCCGCTGTGCGGAATTAAATTCCGCTTGCAGACGAAGCTACCTCAGGCATTTTGCCACCACAACAAAAAGGCGATTGGCATGCCAGAAATAAAGATCGTCACTGAAGTTGCGGGCCGCATCTGCGCAACTCCCGTGCAAGTTGGAGGAACTGTTGCGGATGGCGACGACGTTGTAGTGGTCGAGGCGATGAAGATGGAGATACCCGTGCCCTCGCCCGCGAGCGGCACGATCACATCACTTCTCGTCAAGCTCGACGACGTCGTTGCCGAAGGACAGGCCATCGCGATCGTCGCGAGCTGACTGCATTATCCGTAGTTTCCGCGACAATCTGTCAGCCTACTTCCCGCCTTCGCGGTACGGCGTTGCCATCGCTTGATCGCGATGACATGATCTGTCTCAATAAAAATCTGTTTCAAACAAAGAACGAAAATCTTCGCGGCAAACGCGATGATCATTGGAGGGGAACATGCTTCGTGGGCTG
>NZ_JBFULT010000757.1:0-2921 GCF_054049755.1 Bradyrhizobium sp. P5_C11_2 | reverse complement strand
GTGCTTGCAGAAGCTGGAGCGGGTGCGGGAGTGATCCAACGGCGCCGCCGCGAAGAGATGACGCGCTTTTGAAGTGCCGCTCCCTCCCCGGCGTCGTTCTGGCGAAAGCCAGGACCTCCGCGCGAGCGCTTGCGCTCGTCGCGATTGCCCCAGGAAGCGGTTTGGTGAAGACAGGCTGCCGCGCGGTACTGGGACCGCGCATCATGGATGGATTCCGCGGTAGGGGTCCTGGCTTTCGCCAGGACGACGGCGGAGAACGAGGCCGCGTCGCACGATATGTGTCGGCTATGGAGACGCCCTCGCGCCACCCGGTCCGGCGCCTTGACCGTGAAGGCGGTTCCGCGGTTGCCCCGCATCGACCTCCCCAATCACGGCGCTTTTGAGCGCTTTGCCACCCCGCCGCCGCATTGCCTGCGCCTGAATAAGTCGCTCAACGGGCTWCACAATCCCGTCACGCTGCATGTAGTATGTCAGTACATGCTGCTTCGCAGCGTACATGGAGGCCGGGAGCGTTACTTGAACGCACATGTCTCGCAAGGCAGTTGGCCGGTGTTGGTGCTGAATGCGGACTTCCGGCCGYTGAGTTACTACCCGCTGTCTCTCTGGTCGTGGCAGGACGCGATCAAGGCGGTGTTCCTCGACCGCGTCAACATCGTCGCGCATTACGACCAGGCGGTTCGAAGTCCCACGCTGGAAATGCAATTGCCGAGCGTGGTGTCGCTCAAATCCTTCGTCAAGCCCACCACCCATCCCGCCTTCACCCGATTCAACGTCTTCCTGCGCGATCGTTTCAACTGCCAATATTGCGGCTCGCCCGAGGACCTCACCTTCGATCACATCATCCCGCGCAGCAAAGGCGGCCAGACCACCTGGGAGAACGTGGTCGCGGCGTGCTCGCCCTGTAATTTGCGTAAGGGCAATCTCACGCCGGCGCAGGCCAAGATGTTTCCGCGCCAGCACGCCTTCGCCCCGACCGTGCACCAGCTGCACCGCAACGGCCGCCTGTTCCCGCCGAACTATCTGCACGACAGCTGGCTGGACTATCTCTACTGGGATACCGAGCTGGATCCGTAGGGAACTGTACCCGCGCCTGCGCGGGCCCGGTTACGGCGCGACGATGTCGAGCCTGTCTCGCGGCGGAATTGTCGCCTTGAAGGCCTGAAGCGCCGAGGTCACTTCCGCGGCATCGGCCAAGGGTGTGCGGTAGAAGGTGACATCCCGCTGCGACAGGGTCACGGTCGCCGTTCGCAGCACGGCCACCTTGGTCCAGGTCGACGGCACACCTTTCGGGAACCAGACGTCATAGATCATCACGAGTCCGACGCCGTGGTCGCTCGCGAGAGCCTCCATCTCCGCGGGTCCGTACTGCCCCGCGATCCTGGCCTGGCGCACCCGTTCCGAACCGAGGCCCCAGAGATCCAGCGTGTAGCTCGCGTTGCCGTAAGCGGCCAGACCGAGATCGTTGACCGCGATCGGGTGCCGGTAGAACGACCGGGAGAAGCGAGCCATCTGGTATTGCTGCTCGTAGATGTCGCTCGCGGCGAGCGGCGTAACCAGCGCCGTCGTCACGTAAGGCACCGCCGCAATGCCGAGACCGAGCACCAGCGCAACCTTCGTGAGCGACCATTGCAAGGCGCGCAGCCGCGGCCTGAGTTGCGCAGCCGCCCACAGCAGCGCGGCGGTCGCGAGCGCCATGATGTAGACCTCGTACCGGTTGAACCAGCCGTACTGGCCGAACACCAGATGCGCGCCAATGGCCGCGATGACGGTCAGACAGACGATCAGCGCCCGGCGGYCGGAGCGCAGCCAGGAGGCGCAGCCCGCAAGGGCAAGGCCGAGCAGAATGAGCCGCTGGCCATAGGAGCTCGTCATGCTCCGCATCATATTCTTGACGACGGCGGGAAGGGCGCTCGCGGGCTCGTCGAGATTCGCGAGATAACCCTTCAGCAGCACGGAGCTCGGCAGCAGCGGCAGGCCGCGCGACACCATCAGCGCGGCATAGCCGGACAGGCCGACGGCGATGGCGAGCGCGGCGCCGGCGGCGAAGCGCCGCTGACCGAGCAGCGCAAAGCCTGCAATCGCCGCACAGGCAAACGCGGCCCCTTCGAAACGGATCAGCGGAAGCAGCACCAGAGCGGCAAAATGCAGGGGCGTCGGCGTGCGTCCACGCGCCGCGCCGGCGAGGCCCGCAAAGGTCACGACGGACGCCCACACGTGAACGCTGTGTTCCATGCCGGTCATGGGCAGGGCGACGGCGCTGACGTTGAAGATCAGGAGCAGCGCGACCAGACAGGCGAACGGACGCTCGCCCGTGCCCGCGAACAATCCGCTCGCTTCCAGAAGACGCAGGACCGCGAACACCGTGGCGCCCGCTGCCGCGGCGTTGATCAGGAGCGGACCAAAGGCGCCGAGGCGGAGCGCTTCAGTCAACGCCAGGATATACGGCCAGATGATCGACGAACTGGGCGAGGAATATTCGCCGGCATTGACGCCATATCCGCCGGACAGAATCTGGTCGGCGACCGCGAGATGGATATACGCGTCATCCAGCGAGAAGATGAGCCTGAAGTCACACAGCGCCAGGCTCGCGACGAGTTCGGCGGCAAACAGCAGCAGCCAGGTCAGCACGGCCCCGGTCGCAGGACGCGGCCACGCTCCGGCGCCGTCCGCGGATGACGGCAAGACCACGCGATCGCAATGGTTCACGGCAATCGTCACGGAGCTCTCCCTCCCCCGTCAAGGGCGCAGCCCATGGCCCCCGGCCCCTCCAGCCTATCTCACCCGATACGATCAAAAGTTTAATCCTGGCTTGTCGGAACCGCGTGCCGAACCATCTACGTCAGCGTTTCGTTAACGATGCGCGCGCGGCTCGCGCGCCACCGCCCGTTCCGGAGCCGCCCGCAGACGAGGCGCTCACACCC
>NZ_JBFULT010000756.1:0-2926 GCF_054049755.1 Bradyrhizobium sp. P5_C11_2 | reverse complement strand
CTGCTGGAAGGTGATTGGCACATTTTTCATTTCATCGGTCATGGCGGCGTCGAACCGCAATCTCAGAATAATTTCGAGGGAAATAGTTTCGATCAGAGCGGCTTCATTGTCATGGTCGACGAAGACGGGAGGCCGGCCAAGAAATTCGCGTCCGATCTGGCGATAATGCTGGGAGACGCACGCAAGAGCCTTCGACTCGTGGTTCTCAATTGCTGCGAAAGTGCCAAGATCAATGTCGGCGAAAAGTTCGGCAATCCGGCGATCGGCCTTATGTTGGGAGGATGGCTGCCGGCGGTCGTAGCTATGCAATTCCCTATCAGCGATGGCGCAGCCATTGAGATGTCGGAGGGGTTCTATAGGGCGCTTGCAAATAATTCACCTGTCGACGACGCGATCAAAACGGCGCGGAAGTTCATTCAGATGAAGTCGAAGGTCGAGTTCGGCATCCCTGTTTTGTACATGCGTTCGCCCGACGGAAAGATTTTCGAAGTAGACAATCCAGTAGCCGACCGTCCGACCAGCACTGCGGTCGTTAACATCGTGGATCTGCAGCGGCGGCGAGAAGAATTCATGCTCGCCGTTGATGCTGCTCCGAACTCGATAGAAGAACTGGAGCAACTTACGCACGTTGGTCAAAATCTCAATTCCGGATTGAAAGACGACGAGCAATTGACCAAGCGTGTCGCTCGAGTCTACCTCGACCTCGGCACCCTGCAGCAACGAAATAAACAGACTCCAAACGCCGCAGGGAGTTTCGCTTACGCGATCAAGCTGGATCCAAGGAACCCCGAGTACTATGTACGGCGCGCAAATTTCTATGCGCTAGTGGGTTTCTACGAATTTGCGCTGGCCGATATCACGGCCGCGATCGGGCTGAAACCAGGCGAGGCTGAGTATTATTGGATCAAGGGTATCATCTGCGGTACGGCTTCGGGACCAGAAAACAAGCGCGGATTTCTTGAGCAGGCCGTCGAGGCATTCGGTGCTGCCATTCGCATGAGACCCTCGGAGCCCAAGTACCTGGCTTCGCGGGCCAACGCATTTACTCAGCTAGGAGTCGCTGCGGAAGCGATCAAAGACCTCGACCTGGCCATGACGATGGCACCGGATAATCCGGATCTGGTGGCGCAGAGAATGCGAATTCAGGCTTGAGCGACTGAAAAATTGCAGCTGCAGACTTGGGGGGTGCCGTGTCCCTTGAAACGTTCGTCACTGGATTGAACCTGGTCTGCGGATATCTAGGCGTGCCGCTCCTAGTCGCCTTGTTCTATTGGTTCAGATTCCATACGCTAAAAGGCACACGTTCCTATACGACGCAGTTGCTGTACTGTATCGGCATCGCGGTGTTCATTCTGCCGTTTCTGCTGATGTATTTCGCGATCGTCTACGTGGTAAGGGAGGTTGTCCCCCTCAAGGCCGATATATCCGCATCGTCCGCACTATGCCTCGTCATGCTCGTTTGGCTCGTGCCGGGACCACCCAAGTGGTGGCGCGACTTCTGCCAAAGGATAGCGCGCATACCTTTCCTTGCGCACGGGCTGCGGAACACGTTGTGCAACTCCCCGTGGGAATTGCCCGCCGCAGATTGGCCCGACATAAGTCGCAAGCTTGCGCGCATCGGCTACCCGATTGCTGATCTCCGAGCCCTTCAGTCGGCGCCAATCCAGTCTCGCTTCTTGAAGATCGCGACTATCATGTTCCACTTGGAGCAATGGAAGCTCCAGGGAGATTCGTTTTTCGATCGCAACTCAGAACATTATTCGGATCTGCTGGCCGTCTACGACCTGTTGTCCTTCAAGGCAATTCGGGTGTTGAAGAACACCGCGGCGATCTATGGCACGATCATGGAGGACAGCAAGGTTCAGCCGGATGATTGGGGGGCGCTCGACTCGTTCAGCGCCCAGAACGACCCAAGCAATAGGCTTCAGTTCGCCGCGCAAAATGCGGCTGGAGGCATGCTCGAGGACTTGCGGAAGGATATGGATTTCCTCCTCGATCACCTGCTCTTGCTTACAGCGCGTTGCGTGTTGGCCAGTGCGTGGACTTCCGCAGGTCGCAAACGCGGATTGGAGGAGATTGGATTCACGGTAAAGGCGCCGGCTCACACCATAGTATGGACGGCGATAGCTGGGGTAGGGGTCTCGGTTGCCACCGTTCTATTATGGTTTGCGACCATAAGGAATCCATCCAGTCTCATCTCGGGCGTTCCGGCGGTTGGCGTGACTCGATCGTTCGTCGTTTCGCCCTTGATCATCATTGTCAGCGTCGCGATCATATATCACCTCAAGCGCAACTATGCGTTTGCGAATGAAGGAGTGTTTGGCGGCCTCCCGTACAAGTTCATACTCTCAATCGGTGTTGTGACGGCCTTGCTGCTGTTTCCGGTTCAAGCCGGCTTCGACTACTATCAGTTTCCGGGCAATTACGTGGACGTGCTGGTGCATGAGTTGCCGATACTGCTCTATATGTGGGCCACGACGACCGTCATAGCTTTGCTGGTGCAGGACTCGATGTGGAGAGGCTTCGGGTCAATTTGGACGCGGCGAGTTATGGATGGCATCGTGTTCGGTGCGGGTTGGGTGTGCGCCATTGGACTGCTGTATGCGATAAACGCAGTGTTTCCCGTGCCGGTCATGGAGAAGTTGGCGAGCGCGAGTTGGGTGGAGATAGTGGTTCTTATTTTCGGTTTTTCTTTCGCTGCCGGCTTTGTTCTGGGTTTTGTTCTGATGGCTCCTCTTCGGCAAGCGACGTCATTTCGCCTTGCGCGCGAAGAAATGCCGTTAGGTCCGGCATTTGCTCGTGCTTGAGCGCGAAGGCCCCAAAAATAAAAACCCCGCCATTTGCGGCGGGGTCCAGGCTGGGAGGAGCGAGCCCCGGGGGCCCGCGACGTAAACCCAGGATCAGGCGGGAATGCGCTCTTCGTGCT
>NZ_JBFULT010000755.1:0-2932 GCF_054049755.1 Bradyrhizobium sp. P5_C11_2 | reverse complement strand
CTCTCAGGCTGTGCGGCGGGCCGAGGCCTCGATCGGAGTCGCGTTCTTCAACCGCAGCCGGAGGCCGCTTACACTGACGCGGGCGGGCCGCATCCTTGCTGGCCGGGTTCGCGATCTGAATCGCGACTTTGACGCATTGCTCAGCGCACTCCGGGACGCAGCGAAACTGCCTGAGCGTGTCGATCTGAGGCTCGGCGTCATCGACTCCTATGCCGCCACGGTCGGCGCACACCTCGTCAAGGAGCTCATGACGGGTGAGGTCGCACTGAGTCTGTCCGTTTGGTCGGGCCTTGCTCACTCGCATGCCGAGGCGCTGGTCCACCGAACGATCGATGCGGCGATCACATGCGATGCGATGGATGACCTGTATGACGTCGAGCGCTTCCCATTCTATCGCGAGCCAAATCTGCTGGTGGTGCCGCGCGGCATGGAGGCCGAATTTGCCGGCCTTGATCTGCGGAATATCCTCGGTCGACATCGCCTGGTCCGGTACAGCGAGCGTTCCTATGCGGGCGCTCAGGTCGAGCGCCATCTGAGCCGCATGGGCATTCGCCCGCCGCGGGCTTTTGAGTTCGACACCTCGGACAGTTTGGTCGCCATGGTCGCGACCGGGATGGGCGTCGCGATCACCACGCCGCTGTGTCTGTTGCAGGGGCTTGCCCATGCTGGTCAAGTCAGCGCTCTCCCTCTGCCGGGCCCCGGATTTTTTCGTGAGCTGCTTCTGGTGACCCGCCGTGGCGATCTCTCATCACTGGCGCCGCGCATCGCGGAGATGGCTCGGACGAGCATTACGATGCAGGCGATGCCGCGGATCCGGACGCTCGTGCCTTGGTTCACCCAGGATTACTAGCCATTGCCAGCACGCCATTGCCAGCACGAAAAAGGCCCGGCTCTCGCCGGGCCTTTTTGCGTTTTGGAGCCGGGTCTCGCCTCAGCGGCGGAACATGCCGCCCATCATGCCGCCGACGACACCGCCGACGAAGGCTGCGCCGGCATCGCCGCCGCCGCTGTTGCGAGGCTGCGCCGGTGCGCTCTGGGCCTGGGCGGGGGCCGCACGCCGGGCCGGCTTTTGGCTCTCGTCGCTCGCGGTGGCCGGCGCGGCCGCCACGATCTCGGACAGCAGGGCCTTGTGCTGGAGCTTGTTGAGGTAGCCCGTCGACGGATAGCCGCGGGCGGCCTGCCAGCGCTTCAGCACGGTCCGGGTCTCGTCGGTGAACGCGCCGGTCGCCTTGGTGTCGAAGCCGAGGCCGGTGAGGCGGCGCTGCACGTCGCGGCGCTGGCCCTTGTCGAGGCCGATCTGGTCCTCGGTGAGCTGGCTGGCATCGTCAGTGAAGGTCGCGGGATCGACACCGGCATTGAGGTTGCGGGTCGCAGTCGAGGGGCCGCTCTTGATCGCCGCGAGGCGTGCCAGCGCCAGGGCCTTGAACTGACCGTTCGGATAGGCCGAGAGGTAGGCGTTGAGCTCCTCCGGCTTGTTGCTCTCCTTCACCGAGCGCCAGTATTCGAGCTCGACACCGTCCGAGCTGCCGGCGGCCGCCGCTGGCATGCTGCCGGCCGCGGTGGGGGCGGCGTTGGCCACCTGGGTCGTTGGCGCCTGGTTGAGGTAGACCGCGCCGATCAGGTTGGTATGGCCCCAGGGCAGCTGGCCCTTGCGGGTCTCTTCATTGACCTGGGCGCGCACCGACGTCATCGCCTGCTGGATCTCGATGCCGGGCTTGGTGATGTTGTCGATCAGCGCGCGGGTGAACGGGCTGTTGTTGCCCTCCTGGCCGTCGAGCGCGGTCTGGCCCGGGCCGGTGGCGAACGCGATCAGCGTGCCTTCGCCGGACTTCATCTCGGCGAGACCGCTCTGCACGTTGACGCTGCGGGTCGCCGAGTTCGACTTGATCTTCGCGGCAAAGGGATTGTCGCGGCAGGCATCAAGGAACACCAGCTTGACCTTGGCATCGCCCATGGTCTGTTCGAGCGTCAGGTCGATATTGATGGCGGCCCCTAACTTGACGTCCATCTCCGACTTGATGTCGGCATCGACCGGCAGGAGATAATTGCTGCCGCTGACGGCGATGCCGTGGCCGGCATAATAGAACACAGCGATGTCGGAGCCCTGCGCCTTGCGGCCGAAGTCCAGGAGCTTCTCCGTCATCTGGTCGCGCGTGAGGTTGGAGCCTTCGATCACCTCGAAGCCGACATTGCGCAACGTCGACGCCATCGCCTTGGCGTCGATCGGCGGGTTCGGCAATTGCGCGACGTTCTTGTAGGTGCCGTTGCCGACGACGAAGGCGACGCGGCGGTCGGCCTTCGCGGCGCTGACCGACAGCGCCATGCACATCAGCGAAGCGAGGAGGGTGAGATAGCGCATCTGAAATCCCCAGAATCGAATTGCAGGCAGCAACAAATTGGCAACGAACCTACACGAAGTGCCCGACTTCGCGCCACCAAAACGGCAGTACGTCGTATTCAACCCGCTGCTGTGTGGCCGAATGTGCACGATGGAATGCCCCTCCAACGTGATCCAAATCACACGGCCACTTCGTTTTGTCGCGCGAGGCCGCGCGAGGTTCACTGCACGCGGGCGGGAACCGGGGCGGCCGGCTTCAGGTTCAAGAGATTGCCAAACAGGATCAGCACCGCACCAAGGACCGTCCAGGCATCGAGGCGCTCTGCATACAACAGCCAGCCCACCGTGGCGGTGAGCGGGACCCGCAGGAAGTCCATCGGAACCACCACGGTCGCGTCGGCATAGCGCATCGCGCTGGCGAGGCAATAATGCGCGAACGTGCCGCAGACCGAGATCACCACCACCCAGCCCCAGACATAGTTGGGCGGCCAGGCCCAGACATAGAGCGTCGGCAGGAAGCCCACGACCGCCTGCACCACCAGCATCCAGAACAGGATCGCCAGCGCGCTCTCGGTGCGGGTGAGCGATTTGACC
>NZ_JBFULT010000754.1:0-2935 GCF_054049755.1 Bradyrhizobium sp. P5_C11_2 | reverse complement strand
GCTGCGGCCGCTGTTCATGCTGTCGTTCCTGGTCGACGATTTCCTCGCCGAAAACGACGATTTCGGCGCGCGCACCGTGCTGCTGTCGAGCGCCTCCAGCAAGACCGCGTTCGGGCTTGCCCATCTCCTGCACACGCGCGGCCGCAAGGTGATCGGGCTAACCTCGGCGGGCAACACCGCCTTCGTGACGTCGCTCGGCTGCTATGACGAGGTCGTCACCTATGATCGCGTGACATCGCTGCCGCCGGATGCACCGGCAGCCTTCGTCGACATGGCCGGCAACAGCGCACTGCGTGCGGCGTTGCATCGGCATGTCGGCGATCAGATGAAMTGTTCGGTGCGCGTCGGATTGACGCATCGCGCCACCGACGCTGACGAGGGCGAACTGCCCGGTGCAAAGCCGCGCTGGTTCTTCGCACCCGACCAGATCCGCAAGCGCGCCAGGGAATGGGGACCGGGCGRCATCGAGCAGCGTTTTGGCGCGGCATGGTCGGGCTTTGCACCGCTGCTGGAGAAATGCCTGACCGTGGTCGAGAGCCGCGGGCCGGACGCGGTGCGGCAGGTCTATCTCGACACGCTGAGGGGCCGCATTCCGCCTGAGCAGGGCCACATGCTGTCGCTGCTGGGGTAAAGCGCTTTTGACATGGGCTGATCCAGTATAGCGTTCCTCCTCAGAGGAAACGCCGCGAAGACGGCCATGAGGTCGCGCATGCTGGACAGGACGAAGGATATCTCCGCATCCGCGCAGGCCTGGCTCGACGAGTTCGAGCGCACGCTATGCAGGCCTGATCGCGATGCGCTCGACCGCCTTTTCGTTGCCGAATGTTTCTGGCGCGATGTGCTGGCGCTGAGCTGGAACCTGCAAACGATCGCCGGCCGCGATGCAGTCGCGCAAGCGTTGGCCGCGCTCGCGCCCAAGGCGGCGCCGGCCAATTTCAAGATTGCGCCGAACCGCGCGCCGCCGCGCTGGGTCACGCGCGCCGGCACCAACACGATCGAGGCGATCTTCGATTTCGAAACGGGAAGTGGCCGCGGCAGCGGCATCCTGCGGCTCGTCCCCGATGCCGCCGACGGCGACCGACTGAATGCGTGGACGCTGCTGACCGCGCTCGACGAGCTCAAGGGCTTCGAGGAACAGCTCGGCACGTCGCGACCGCGCGGACAGGCCTATTCGCGCGACTTTCGCGGGCCGAACTGGCTCGACCTGCGCAACGCATCACGCGACTATGCCGATCGCGATCCGGCCGTGCTGGTGGTCGGCGGCGGCCAGGCCGGCCTCGCCATCGCAGCAAGGCTGAAGCAGCTCAAGGTCGACACGCTGATCGTCGATCGCGAGACGCGCGTCGGCGACAATTGGCGCAAGCGCTACCATGCGCTCACGCTGCACAACCAGGTGCAGGTCAATCACCTGCCCTACATGCCGTTTCCGCCGAACTGGCCGGTCTATATTCCCAAGGACAAGCTCGCCAACTGGTTCGAGGCCTATGTCGACGCCATGGAGCTGAATTTCTGGACCGGCACCGAGTTCGAGGGCGGCTTGTATGACGAGGCGAAGGGCCACTGGACGGTCACGCTGCGGTGGGCCGACGGCGGCACGCGCACCATGCATCCGCGCCATGTGGTGATGGCGACCGGCGTCAGCGGCATCGCAAATATGCCCTCCATTCCGACCCTCGACAATTTCAAGGGCACGCTGCTGCATTCGAGCCGCTACCAGGACGGCGAGACCTGGCAGGACAAGCGCGCGATCGTCATCGGCACCGGCAACAGCGGCCACGACATCGCGCAGGACCTCTACTCCAGCGGCGCGGAGGTGACGCTGGTGCAGCGCTCGCCGACGCTGGTCACCAATATCGAGCCGTCGGCGCAACTGGCCTACGCGACCTATAATGAGGGCACGCTCGAGGACAACGATTTGATCGCGACCTCGATGCCGACGCCGCTGGCGAAGAGGACCCATGTGATGCTGACGGAGCAATCCAAGGAGCTCGACAAGGAGCTGCTCGACGGATTGCGGCGCGTCGGCTTCAAGCTCGACTTCGGCGAGGCCGGCACCGGCTGGCAGTTCAAATACCTCACCCGCGGCGGCGGTTACTATTTCAACGTCGGCTGCTCCAATCTCGTCGCCGAAGGCGCGATCAAGCTGAGGCAGTTCGCGGACATCGAAGGCTTTGCCGCCGAGGGCGCGCGGATGAAGGACGGCACGACCGTCGCCGCCGACCTCATCGTGCTTTCGACCGGCTACAAGCCGCAGGAATATCTGGTGCGAAAGCTGTTCGGCGACGGCGTCGCCGACCGCGTCGGCCCGGTCTGGGGCTTTGGCGACGGCATCGAGCTGCGCAACATGTATGCGCGCACGCAGCAGCCGGGCCTGTGGTTCATCGCCGGCAGCCTGGCGCAATGCCGGATCAACTCGAAATATCTCGCGCTCCAGATCAAGGCGATCGAGGAAGGGATTTTGGGGCCGACATAAGGACAGCCGTCATTCCGGGGCGCGCCACTTGGCGCGAGCCCGGAATCCATCCATCCACACGATATGCCGTACAATGGATTCCGGGTTCACGCTTCGCGTGCCCCGGAATGACAGAAGGAGAGAATACCAATGCCAGCCATTCTCGGCACCGGCGAACACCGCTACCGCGTCGTCGAAAACTTCGCAAAGTTGCCGGACGGCTGGCAGCTCACCGACGTCGCCTCGGTCGCGGTCGACAGCAAGGACCGTGTCTATGTCTTCAACCGCGGCGCCCATCCGATGGTGGTGCTCGACCGCGAGGGCAATTTTTTGCGCAGTTTTGGCGAAGGCCTGTTCTCGCGCGCGCACGGGCTGCACATCGACGCCGACGACAATCTCTATTGCACCGACGACGGCGACCACACGGTGCGCAAATGCACCACCGACGGCAAGGTGCTGCTGACGATCGGCATCCCCGAAAAG
>NZ_JBFULT010000753.1:0-2942 GCF_054049755.1 Bradyrhizobium sp. P5_C11_2 | reverse complement strand
CAGCAATTCCTTCACCTGGTCGTTCCCAAGGGTCTTGCGAAGCTCTGCCCGCCAATCCTTCATGCTCTCGATATTGGTAGCAAAAGCTTTCGCCACGTCCGCCCAAATGCGCTCTTTTTTGACCCCGGTCTTTTCATATTCGTATTCAACGTAAGCTATCGCGGCCAGGCGTGCTCTTCGCGTAGTGAGTCCTAGGCGATCGCCGTTTGGAGCTGGATCCAACGGCGATAGCACTTGACCAAAATCCAGCGCCTCGAGAGCCTCGATTACATCTTTGGGCACTCCTAGGCCTGTGCCCATCGTGAGCAACAAATTCAGAAGGTAATGCCGCCCCTCCACTGGGCGGAGTTCGTAAGCGGCGTCCCTCTCGTGGGTGTGAGTATCATGCAACGGGCTGTCCTCGTTCTGACCTGCTGTGGGCCGAAGGCCGCTAGTTGCAAGCCCGCGCTGATGGTCCAGAGCCCACCCAGCTGTCAGATGGACTAGCAGCGCCGCGGCCGCGAGGGCTTCGCGAGCGGCTTTGTCTTTGCCGGCAGCTATGGCGTCAGGTGCCCCAGCCCGAAATTTTCTCAGGCCGGATAGCTGGTGCAGGAGGCCCGCGATCAGTGACGGATCAAAGTCGAATGGCGGCAACGGCTCGGGACCGCGGGTACTACGTGCGGGCAATCTTCTTCCTCGTTTTTTTCTTTAGAGGTGCGGGTTCCGGCGTGCCGGGCGACGTACTCGGTTCGCCCATTGCTCGCGCCAAATGGTTCGCAATGTGGTCAGAGGCGCGGCGAAGCGGGTCTGTATCCAGATGGGCGTACCGCTGAGTCGTAGATGCTTGGGTGTGCCCGAGCAGCTTGCCGATGATCGGAAGTCCCAGGCCCGCTCCTGCTCCAACGGAAGCATGGGTGTGACGCAGGTCGTGAATGCGCACCCCTTCCAATCCGGCGCGCCTTGCGACAGCTCGCCAAGGTTTCTTCAGGTCTGCCCGAGGTTTTTCGTCGTCCTCGCCTGCCGACGTACCGGCTATGACAAACTTGCCCGTTCGCGGGATCGATTTCAGCACCTCCAACGCAGGTCCATTCAGCACTATCGTCTTCTTGCCCGTCTTGCTCTTCGGCAGGAGCAACAGTCCGCGCTCGAAGTCGACCTCCTCCCATTTCAGATGAAGGATTTCTCGCAGTCGAGCGCCCGTGAAGATAAGCAATCGAAGTGCTGCGGCTGCGAAAGGCCCCATGACCGTTCGGCGCATGGCGGGCTTCGGGGCGTGTTTCGCGGTGGGCTTCTCGTCATCGACGTCGTACGGCAAGCCGATAGTTTCCGCCTCTCGAATGGCCTCCCCGATCCGGTTCAGCTCATCGGTCGTGAGGTATCGTTCTCGCCCCTCCTCAGGGAACGTCTCGATACCTCGACAGGGGTTGAATCCGGGTGGTACGGCGTGGTCTTTGGCGGCGAACGCGAATAAACTGCTAAGCACCCGTAGCAGCCGGTTCGCCTGGTAAGGTGTGGCCTTGAGTTTGCTGTGAAGCCGCTGAATGTCCGCCGAGGTGATCTTCTCCGCCTTGCGAGCGCCCAGTTCAGGCAGGGCAAGCGTTTCGAGCAACCGCCGGTAAGAGCTTGCAGACGATTGTGAGCGCTTCGCCTCGACGTGCTCGGTCAGAAAGCGTTCGGCGACGTCTGAAAGGGTGGCTGCACGCTTTTCTGCAGCCCGTAGGGCGGCTGGGTCCGCCCCGTGCGCCACGGAGGCGAGCGTCTTCCTGGCCAATGAGCGGGCTTCGTCCGGTGTCAGAGTGCCTATCCTGGCCAAGGTGATTCTGCGGGTGGGCGCGRCTCGACCGCTGCCGGCTCGGTACTTCACCACATAGGACATGGCCCCGGTGGTTTGAACACGAACCCCAAACCCGGCTAGATTGGTGTCCCATATGAAGTACTCGCGCTCCTGCGGCGCGAGGTTATCGATGAGCCGCTTGGTAATCTGAAAAGTCGACATTCGGGGACCACGGGACCACTGCGGAACCACGAATCAGAAATATACAGCACATCCGCGGAACCACAGTAGCACTATATCAGCCTGAAACAACTAAACTTTTGGACTTTGAGAAATCTCAATCAAAGGTCTGAAATTCAGGACCTTGTAATTCGTAATGACGGGGTCGGGGGTTCGAATCCCTCTTGCGGCACCAGCGCCCCGAATTCATCCGATCATCACAGACAAGCGTCTTAACCAACGCATCCAGCTGGCATGAGCGTGCGCGAGTTCAAGATCGTTCGGTCGCCTGCGTGATCGCGATCACATAATGTGGCGCGTATCTCCCATAGCGTCCCGGTCACGCCAACACGGGGAGATTTCACATGCGCAAGATCATTCTGGTGACCGCCATGGTCCTGGCTTCCGCATCCGCCCAGGCCGCGGGCCCACGCAGCCTGTCGCTGGCCGCGGCGAGCGAACAGGCCTCGGCTCCGCAAGCGACGGCGACAATTGCCGCGACGACGCAAGTGAGTGAAGCCGCACCCGTCACCGAAGCTCCGAAATATGTCGACCGTCCGCCGGCGATCTCGGCCCCTGCGCCTGCCGCGGCACCGGCTCCCGCCGCAACCACGACGACTTCAGCGCCTGCCGCGACCGTAACGCAGCCTGCGCCGAAGACCACGGCGAAAGTCAACAAGCCGAAGCACAAGCGTACCTGGACCGAAGGCCGCATCATCAGCGAGCTGCATCGCCACGGCATCTACTGGTAAGCGGCGATTTTCCTTCCCCGAAACGCCAATGGCCGGGCAAGAGCCCGGCCATGACCCGTATTGAGATAGAGCGATTTGATCCGAGGTTATTGCGAGACCGTCTGCACCACGCTTCCGATCGGACGCGCGCTCGAGGTCGGCACCTTCAGATCCTTCAGCAGCGCCTCGTCATATTCCGGCAGCGTCTGGAAGGTCGTCTTGGCCTTCATCTGCACGAC
>NZ_JBFULT010000752.1:0-2947 GCF_054049755.1 Bradyrhizobium sp. P5_C11_2 | reverse complement strand
GCCTGCGCCAGCTCGGAGCGGACGTCGCCGACATTGGAGACGGCCTTGCCGCCGACATTGAGGATGACGTCGCCGGTCTGGATGCCGCGCTGCGCGGCCGGTCCCTGGGGATCGACCTCGGTCACCACGACGCCCTTCTGACCGGCACCCTGCACATCGCCGGCCGGCGCCAGGCTGAGCCCGAGGCGCGGGGTGCCGGCCTTCGGCTGGGCCTTGCCGTCATCGGCTTTGGCCTGCCGCTCGTTCGGCAGCTCGCCGAGCGCCAGCGTCACCGTCTTGCTCTCGCCCTTGTGGAAGACGTCGAGCTTCACCGAGCTGCCCGGCGCCAGGGTGGCGATGGTACGGGCGAGATCGCGGGAGTCCTTGACGGACGTACCGTTGACGGCGGTGATGACGTCGCCAGCCTCGATACCGGCCTTCGCCGCGGGGCTGCCGTCCTGCGGATTGTCGACGATCGCGCCCTTTGCTTCCTTCAGGCCGATGCTGTCGGCGATATCAGCCGTCACGGGCTGCACCTGCACGCCGAGCCAGCCGCGCGTCACCGCGCCCTTGTCCTTCAACTGCGCAATGACGAGCTTCGCGGTCGAGGCCGGAATGTCGAAGCCGATGCCGACCGAGCCGCCGGAGGGCGAGAAGATCGCGGTGTTGACGCCGATCACGTTGCCGGTCATGTCGAAGGCCGGGCCGCCGGAATTGCCCTTGTTGATCGGCGCGTCGATCTGGATGAAGTCGTCATAGGGACCGTTGCCGATGTCGCGGCCGCTGGCCGAGACGATGCCGGCCGTGACGGTGCCGCCGAGACCGAAGGGGTTGCCGACCGCGACCACCCAGTCGCCGATCCGCGGCTTCTGGTCGGAGAATTTGACGAACGGAAAGTCCTTCTTGCCCTCAACCTTGATCAGCGCGAGATCGGTCTTCGGATCGGTGCCGACCACCTTCGCGGTGTAGACCGTGCCGTCATCCATCGTCACCTGGACGGACTGGGCGTGGTCGACGACGTGGTTGTTGGTCACCGCATAGCCGTCGGCCGAGATGAAGAAGCCGGAGCCCTCACCCGTGATCACCTGGTGGCGCTGGCGCGGCATGCCGTTCATGCCACCCGGACCGCGGAAGCCGAACTGCCGCGAAAACTGGTCGAACGGCGAATCCTCGTCCGAATCCATCCGGTTCTGTTGCAGCATCGCGCTCTTGTCGTTGTCCTGGTCGATCTTCACCCGCACCGAGATGACGGCAGGTTTGACCTTGGCGACGAGATCGCCGAAGCCCGTCGGCGTCGCGGCAGCTTCCGCCGCCTGAGCCGGCGCGATGAAGGAGGTCACGGCGAACGGCGAAGAACCGTGAGAGCCAGCCAGCACAGCCACGCCAAGCGCGGCCACGGTGCCGAGCAGCGCCAGCCGGCGCGGCCGGAGGATGATGCGGGACGTGGTGGTGTCGGAATTGACGCGGTCGTTCATGTCGAAATGTCCATGTTGGTGAAGGTGTCGCCTTGCACGCAACATGGGCGCTGGCACCTTACGGCGTCCCGTCCACGCGATTAAATCTTGGCAAAGAATCGGCGACCGGCGGCCGCGGACCAAAATCCTTGCTGCGCGTTTGATGCAGCTCAATGTGGGCTGTCCGATCGGTGAAAAGCTGCGGCGGTGATGTCCATCGGAGGCGCCGCCATGTACAAAGACATTCTCGTCCTCGTCCCCACCGAGCGCCCGATGCGGGGCTTGATCGACGGCTCGATTTCGCTGGCCTCGAACCTCCACGCCCATCTCGACGCCGTCGCGGTCGGCTATCCCGCGGCCGGAACGGCCTATGTGATGGACGGCGGCGCCGCGGTGGCGGCGGTGTTCGAAATGGAGCGCGAACGCGCGCTCGAGCGGGCCGAAACGACACTCGCGCTGTTCGAGAGCGAAGCGAAGAACGCCGGCATCTCCTATGCCTGCCGCCCTCTTGGCGCGATCCCCGTCGACGCTGCGGCTTCGATCGGGGCGATGGCCCGGCTCCATGATCTCAGTGTCGTGCTCCAGCCGGATCAGGAGCAGGTGTCGTTCGACAACGACCTGCCCGGCGAGATCCTATTCCAGGCAGGCGGGCCGGTGCTATTCCTGCCGCACACCTTTCGCGGCGCGTTCATGGCGAACCGGGTCGGCATTTGCTGGGACGGCAGCCGCGTCGCCGCGCGCGCATTGCGCGACGCAGCACCGTTCCTCGCGCGTGCCGAGGCGATTGTGATCATTGCGATCAACGAGGCCGACACGGTCCCCGGTGAAGTCTCGGCGCACAATCTGGCCAGGCACCTCGGGCGGCGCGGGCTTTCGACCCGCACGGTCGGCTTATCAGCCACGCGCTCCGGCATTCAGCCGGCCATCCTGTCGTGGGCAGCCGACGAAAACCTCGATCTTCTGGTGATGGGCGGCTACGGCCATTCGCGATGGCAGGAACGCATCCTCGGCGGCGTCACCCGCGCCATGCTGGACGCGATGACGGTTCCGACGCTGATGTCGCACTGAGCGAAAGCGGTGCAAAGGGGCAGTTACGCCGCAGCGGGGGTCTCCCATCCAGCGGTTGCGGTGGCGTCCTCTTCGCGTTGGGCATTGCACGCATCGAAATGCGCCTTCAGCGCGAGCTCGGCGAGATATTCGAAATGTTCGGCTTGGCCGAGGAGTTCCCAGTTCTGGAGCGGCCGATAGGCCGCCTGCTGGCGACAGAGGGACGCCAGCGCCCGGTAGCGACGTACGTTCTCCATGAGAATCTCCCTCTCGGTCACACCCGGCTTATTTCTCCGGTTTGCGTCAGGGGCATTGCACTTGTGCGAAACATTTTCTGCGCAACGCCGGTCGGTCTCGGAAATGTTAACGTGTGCTGCAACGCGGCCGCTTTGCTTTGGCGCAAACTTTACAAATGTTTGGCGATTGTTCTCGGCAGCGTGGAGCTCAATGCGGACCCAGCCACAAAG
>NZ_JBFULT010000751.1:0-2952 GCF_054049755.1 Bradyrhizobium sp. P5_C11_2 | reverse complement strand
TAACAGCACGGCCTGWAGGATGTGTGCGCCCTGATCGCCGAGCCCGAACAGGATCGCGAGCGCCCAACCACCGGCAAACGCCGCGCCGAACACTTCGGCGCCGATCAGGATGGCGGCGCTGATGACGGTGATGACGCTCGGCCAGACGATCTGGCGGGAGGACGAGGAAGGCGCGTTCATGAGCTCAGGGGTCCTAGGCTTCGAGGGCCGCAATCTCCCCGAAAAGGCGGGCGGGAGCAAGGCCAAATGGCCCAAAAAAGCCCCATCGCGTGCTATAGCTGGCCCCCAACAATCGAGCCTCAAAAACCGGGACTTGCGATGTCAGACCCCCGCCAAACTACGGACCCCGAGACCAACCCGCTGCTGAAGGCCTGGGTGACGCCGTTCGCGACCCCGCCCTTCGACGAGATCAGGCCGGAGCACTTCCTCCCGGCCTTCGAGCAGGCCTTCGCCGACCATTCCGCCGAGATCGCGGCGATCGCCCATGATCCGGCCGCGGCCGACTTCGCCAACACCATCACGGCGCTGGAGCGCTCCGGCAAGCTTCTGAACAAAGTCGCTTCCGTCTTCTACGACCTCGTCTCGGCGCATTCCAACCCGGCCATCCTGGAGATCGACAAGGAGGTCTCCTTGCGGATGGCGCGGCACTGGAATCCGATCATGATGAATGCCGTGCTGTTTGGCCGCATGGCCCAGCTGCACGAGAACCGCGCCAATCTTGGTCTGGATCCCGAGCAGCTCCGCCTGCTCGAGCGCACCTACACCCGCTTCCACCGCTCGGGCGCCGGCCTCTCCGAGGAGGCCAAGGCGCGGATGGCCGAGATCAACGAGAAGCTCGCCCAGCTCGGCACCGGCTTCAGCCATCATCTGCTCGGCGACGAGCAGGAGTGGTTCATGGAGCTCGGCGAGGCCGATCGCCAGGGCCTGCCGGAGAGTTTCGTCGCCGCCGCCAAGGCCGCGGCAGACGAGCGCGGCATGGCCGGCAAGGCCATCGTGACGCTGTCGCGCTCCTCGGTCGAGCCGTTCCTGAAGAGCTCGGCGCGGCGCGACCTGCGCGAGAAGGTCTACAAGGCCTTCACCGCGCGGGGCGACAACGGCAACGCCAATGACAACAACGCGACGATCGTCGAGATCCTGCAGCTGCGCGAGGAGAGCGCCAAGCTGCTGGGCTATCCGACCTTCGCCGCCTACCGGCTCGAGGACTCCATGGCCAAGACGCCGGATGCGGTGCGGGGCCTGCTCGAGCGCGTCTGGAAGCCGGCTCGCGCCCGGGCGCTCGCCGATCGCGACGAGATGCAGACGCTGATCACGGAAGAGGGCGGCAATTTCAAGCTCGCGCCCTGGGACTGGCGCTTCTACGCCGAGAAGCTCCGCCTCCAGCGCGCCAATTTCGACGACGCCGCGATCAAGCCCTATCTCGCGCTCGATCACATGATCGACGCGGCCTTCGACTGCGCCACGCGCCTGTTCGGCATCACCTTCGCGGAGCGCAAGGACGTGCCCGTCTGGCACCCGGACGTCCGGGTCTGGGAAGTGAAGGGCCGCGACGGCAAGCACAAGGCGCTGTTCTACGGCGACTACTTCGCCCGGCCGTCAAAGCGCTCCGGCGCCTGGATGACCTCGCTGCGCGACCAGCAGAAGCTCGACGGCGACACTGCGCCGCTGGTTCTCAATATCTGCAACTTCTCCAAGGGGGCGGACGGGGAGCCCTCGCTGCTGTCGCCCGACGATGCCCGCACCCTGTTCCACGAGTTCGGCCACGGCCTGCACGGCATGCTCTCCAACGTGACCTATCCGTCGCTGTCGGGCACCTCCGTGTTCACCGACTTCGTCGAGCTGCCCTCGCAGCTCTACGAGCACTGGCAGGAGCGGCCCGAGGTGCTGCAACAGTTCGCCCGTCATTATCAGACCGGCGAGCCGCTGCCCGACGACCTGCTGCAACGCTTCCTGGCCGCACGAAAATTCAATCAGGGCTTCGCCACCGTCGAGTTCGTCTCTTCGGCCCTGGTCGATCTCGAATTCCACACCCAGCCGGCCTCGGCCGCGCAGGACGTGCGCGCCTTCGAGAAGCGCGAGCTGGAGAAGATCGGCATGCCCGAGGAGATCGCGATGCGGCACCGGCCGACGCAGTTCGGCCACATCTTCACCGGCGATCATTATGCCGCCGGCTATTACAGCTACATGTGGTCGGAGGTGATGGACGCCGACGCGTTCGGCGCGTTCGAGGAGGCCGGCGACATCTTCGACCCGGCGGTCGCAAAGCGCCTCCACGACGACATCTACTCCTCGGGCGGATCGGTCGATCCGGAAGCCGCCTATGAGGCCTTCCGCGGCCGCCCGCCGGAGCCCGACGCGCTGCTCCGCCGCCGCGGCCTGCTCGACGCCCCGAAGGCGGCCTGATGCGCATGCGCGCCCTTCTCGGGCTGCTGCTCGCCGCCGTCCTGTCGCTTGCGGCGGGCGCAGCGAGCGCGCATCCCCATGTCTGGATCACGGCGACCAGCGAGCTGCTCTATGCCGCGGACGGCACCATCACCGGCGTGCGCCACGCCTGGACGTTTGACGACATGTTCTCGGCCTATGCGGTGCAGGGGCTCGAGAGCAAGACCAAGGGCGCCTATACGCGCGAGGAACTCGGGCCGCTGGCGCAGACCAATGTCGAGTCGCTGAAGGAATATGCCTACTTCACCTTTGCGCGAGCCGACGGCAAGAAGGAGCGATTCCAGGAGCCGGTCGACTACTTCCTCGACTACAAGGACACGGTGCTGACCCTGCACTTCACGCTGCCGCTGAAGAACCCGGTCAAGCCCAGGCAATTGGTGCTCGAGGTGTTCGACCGCTCCTTCTTCATCGACTTCCAGATGGCCAAGGACAACCCGGTCAAGCTGGTCGGCGCCCCCGCGGGCTGCCAGATGAAGCTCGACCGTCCCAGCGACGGCTCGGCCACCGCCCAGA
>NZ_JBFULT010000750.1:0-2959 GCF_054049755.1 Bradyrhizobium sp. P5_C11_2 | reverse complement strand
GATGTGGATCGCCGAGACGATCTCCAGGACGGGGAGATCGGCCACCGGCGCCAAGGCATGCGGCGTCAGGGAGAGAGCCGCGGGCCCGGTCCAGGCGCCCTTCAGCGCAATCTGCTCGAGGTGATATTCGACGAGCTCGCAGATGCGCGGGCTGCCGTCGACATGCGGGATGATCTTGAGCAGGAAGTTCGGCTCGCTGAGCGCTACCTTGACCTGGCCAAGATCGGCTTCGCGGTGCTTGTAGCCCATCGTACCCGTCGCAATCCGCAAGGGACCGTAGTCCAGCGTTCCGATCAGGGTGTCGATCTCGGTTCGCAATGTCGGCTGCGCCAGCTTTTTCGGAAAACCCCAGAGCTCGCGTCCGCCTGCAATCGGCCCTTCGTCGTTGAGGAACATGCAATGGCTGTAGCCGCCTCTGCGCCCGCGGAAGGAGACCGGGATGACCTGGCCGCTTTCCGTGTAGTCGCCAAAGCCATTCGAATCCGGCATGCGGATGAATTCATATTTGACGAGCGCTTCGCGTGCATCGAGCTCCAACGGCTCGGGCACCACGGCGCGCAGCTTTGCCGGATCGGTGCGATAGGTGATGATCAAATATTCGCGGTCCACAAACCGATACGGTCCTGGCGGATAGGCCGGACTGGTCAGCGGCATTGCAAAGGCCCGCTTTCGTACTTCACTCTCACGCATTTGGTTCTCCCTGCGGCCGATGACGGCCGGACCTATTCGCGACCATCGTTCTCGAGGTCGAATGTGAAGACGCCGTCCGCGCTGGCGGGGCGCGTGAGCACCTCGGGATGGCGCAGCGTGCGCAGCGCATCGTGGTAACCGGCACGCCAGTGATCCTGCATCGAAAGCCGGGAGAACTCGTAGTCCTTGGAGTGCCCTTCGTGAGTGCGCGCGCGATAGATCAGATGGACGATGTTGTAGACGTTGTGAGAGACCGCGGTGCTGAGGAGCTTCACGTCCTCATGTTCCTGCAGGTCTTCCGGAAGCCGGCCCAGCAGGGCAGTGAGCGCACGGCGGAGGCGCTGCACGCGCTTGAACTGGTCGGTGCTTGCGCGCGTGCGGCTCGAATATTGAATTTCCTTTTGACGCGTGACGACCTCGGGCAGATTGCCCGGAAGCTGGCCCTTCGCGCTCCAGAGGTCGACCTGAAACGCCAGCATGTCCTGCGGCGCACCCCAGTCGATCACCCATTGYAGCGGCGTATTGGACACCAGGCCGCCGTCCCAGTAGTGCTCGCCCTCGATCTCCACCGCGGGAAAGCCCGGCGGCAGCGCGCCGCTTGCCATGACGTGCTCCGGCAGGATCGTATGGGTGCTGTTGTCGAAATAGACGAAATTGCCCGTTCTTACGTTGACCGCACCTGCACTGAAGCGCGTCGTTCCCGCGTTGAGGCGATCGAAGTCGACCAGGCGCTCGAGCGTGCTCTTCAACGCGCTTGTGTCGTAGAAGCTGGTCGCCTCGGTCGTTCCGCCGGAATGCAACCAGGGCATGAGGGGGCGCGCCGAGAAAAATCCGTTTGCGCCGCATGCCGCGGCAAGGCCGGCGCTCATCTGGTTGAGGACATTGCGCGCATTGTCGTTGCGCCTATCGAGAAGTGGATTTCCAGACCAATCCCAGGGCGCAGTGGAGGTCACTTGCGTCCAGAAATCGCGGAGCCGGTCAACACGGGACTCCGGCGGGTTGCCCGCAATGATCGCGGCGTTGATTGCGCCGATCGAAATGCCGGCAACCCAATCCGGATGGATGCCGGCTTCGGCGAGCGCTTCATAGACGCCCGCCTGGTAGGCCCCCAGAGCGCCGCCGCCCTGCAGCAGCAGGGCAATGCAATCGAAGGGGAGCCGCCGATGGGTGGCCGGCAGGTGGGTTCGGGGCTGGAAGTTCATGACTTGGCTCGCTCTCGGGTGTGTGATGATCGAGGCTGACGTTGTGCGAAGGGATGGAAACGCGCAGCCTGAAAAGAAACTATACGGTTTAGTGTATATATGCGGTACGCCGATCAAGCAACTCACGAGATCGTGCTTCAGCGCCGGATCAGCACGTTCGCGCTCAGTGCTCAGTTGACCGCTGTCCGACCTTGGGCGGTTCGAGCATCACTTCCTTCAAGTGGCCGCCAGTGGCGACGACGACCACAAAGTTGAGTTTGCCATCCTGCTTCATCAGCCCGCCCGCGAGCGCACTTCCCGCCGCGGCTTTCTCAGCGATCCGCACCGCATCCGACAGCTCCTGCTTGATCCACTTCAGGGCGATGATGTTGGCGAGATCTCCTCGATCGAGCTCCTTCAGCGATGACGCAATTTCCGCTTGCGATACGCTGCCGGTGTTCGCATCTATGACATTTTCAAAGACCCGCTCGTTCTTGATCGTGCGCACGCGGTAGACTGGCGGGCCGGATATCTCGAAGCTGACGTCTGCTGTCCTCGAGCCGTCATGCAGACGCTCTGCAATCGCCATTGCCTGGCCGAGTGGGACCCGTGTGGTGCGGAATTGTTCGAGCACACGGTGCATCGTTGCTTCGTCGGCGTCTGCCTGCGCGGCTGTGCGGCGGCTTTCGGCGTCAGCAGGGGGCCGGGTGACATCGGCCATGGCTCCCGTGGCGGCGAGTGTGGCGGACCAAACGATGAGGGCAAACAACTGGTTCTTCGGCATTGAGTAGATCCTGTAGCGTCTTGTCTGAAGGTGTCTGGCGGTGCCGCTCGTCCGAGGCGGCGGCTGGGACGGTGCGCTCCGCTCAATCGAGCGGATCTCCCCACAATGTTTCGACATGCGGGTGACGGGCAGGTCGCAGCCCCCTTGCGGTCCGTCTCTGAGCGTGCAGGCGCTGTCGGGCCGTGATCTCTGGCGGCCTGCGGCCCGGGTCTGGTCGATCAGGAACGGCGGACTGCAACTGCGCCAGGCTTTCGCGCAGGCGTGCGTCCGTGGATGAAGTTGAGCCGGTCTCACTGACATCGGC
>NZ_JBFULT010000749.1:0-4181 GCF_054049755.1 Bradyrhizobium sp. P5_C11_2 | reverse complement strand
TGCGAAGGACGACATCACGGGGTTACAGGTCCCCGGCAGCAAGAGGGTGAAAGCCCGCTTTCAGCTTGTCTTCACGCTTGTCTCGGGCGAGCGCCTGACGTCGCCGCCGATCTCCGACGTCACGCATGTGCGTGACACCGTGGCGCGGATCGCCGCGCAATTCGACGTTCCCAATGTCGAGGAGCCGATCAATCCGCTCGATGCCAGCAATCCCGAGATGCACCTCGGCGAGCCTCTCGAAGCGTTTTCCGCGCGGGACATAAGGATCGTCGCGCTGATCGCGGTCGCACTGTCCGCCGTGCCCTACGCCTACAAGCTCTGGCGCGGATGGCCTCCGAGCCATGTCGATATCCTGCTGCTGCCGCTCGGCGCGATTGCGGCGTTCGCGGTCCATCGATACGCCAATCTCGTGACCGGCGCGTTCTGGATCATCCGCAAGGGCGACATCCGCGTCGAACGGCTGTGGGGCGACGGCCAGCCGCGCGCCGACCATATCGAGGGGCAGGACGTGAAGACGATCACCGTCGAGCGCCGCGGCCGGTCCGAGGACGAGCACTGCATCGTCACGATCCGGTTGCGCTCGGGGCGGCGGTTTCGCAGCCCCCGGATCGGCTCGCGGCTCGAGGCCCGCGCCGTGGGGACCGAAATCGTGCGGCGACTCGGGATCGCGCCGGAGAACAACAAGATTTAGCTGGCGTCCAAAGTCGGAGTTGGTCTCACCGCGAGCTCGGTCTGAGCCTCTCCCGCTTGCGGGAGAGGCATAGGCCGCCTTCGGCGGCCGTGCTCTTGAAAGACGCCAAGGCAAAGCCTTGGCTATGGCGTAGCGGCGGGTGAGGGCTCTCTCCTCATCGGGAGTGTCCCACTGCGGAGACACCCTCTCCCCGACCCTCCCCCGCAAGCGGGGGAGGGAGCGCACCACCGCTGCGGCAACAATCTAGGCTTTTCGCGCCATCCCCTGTTTGTGGCATTGCCGCGCCTCGTCAAAAAACCAAAGCATTCTCGTGACATACCAGCCGGGCGCGCCATCAACTTGCCACGAAGCTGCCCCTGAGTTCAGATGGTTCCGAATGATTTGCGCTGTGGCAGCGGGGAGAGCTTGAAATGACGGATTTTCGTCGCCTGACCGGGATGTTCGTGGCTGCGATCGGCCTGATCCTCGCCGTCCCGCAGGCCTCCGCCCAGCAGCCCGACCGCGGTGACGAGCCGGGTCTGGTCGCCGACGACGCCTATCAGCTCGAGCCGGAATGGCAGAAGCAGGTGGTCTATTTCCGCACCACCGAGACGCCGGGCACCATCATCATCTCGACCGCCGAGCGTCACCTCTATCTGGTCCAGCCGGGCGGGCGCGCGATCCGCTACGGCATCGGCGTCGGCCGCGACGGCTTCCAGTGGCAGGGGCTGGTCAACATCACCAACAAGAAGGAGTGGCCGGACTGGACGCCGCCGCCCGAGATGATCCAGCGCCAGCCCTATCTGCCGCGCTTCATGGCCGGCGGCCCCGGCAATCCGTTAGGGGCCCGCGCCATGTATCTCGGCACCACCGTCTACCGTATCCACGGCACCAACCGTCCCGACACGATCGGCACCAAGGTGTCCTCGGGCTGCTTCCGTCTCGTCAACAACGACGTCGCCGATCTCTACGATCGCGTCCCGGTCGGGACCAAGGTGGTCATCCGGCAGAAGCCCGAACTCTAAGGTTCTCATTCGAGCATGATCTTTCCGGATCATGCTCCCCGCCTTGCAACACTTCCTTTTCTTCCCGATTATTTCGAGAGAGAGACATCATGCGCACATTTCGAGGCGGCCTGCTGATCGGGCTCGCGGTCGCCGTGCTGGTCGGCGTTCTGGCCATCATCTATGAATTCTACGACACCCGCACGCTGAAGCGCACCGTCCGCCGCGGCGAGGTGCTGTGCGGCGTCAACAAAGGCCTGCCGGGCTTCTCGATCCCCGACGACAAGGGCAACTGGACCGGCTTCGACGTCGACTTCTGCCGCGCGGTGGCCGCCGCCATCTTCAACGATCCAGCCAAGGCCAAGTTCGTTCCGCTCGACGCCAGCGAGCGCTTCAAGGAATTGCAGAGCCGCAAGGTGGACATCCTCTCGCGCAACTCGACCTGGAGCATGGCGCGCGAGCTCGACTACGACCTCTATTTCCCCGCGGTCGCCTATTACGACGGCGCAGGCTTCATGCTGCCGCGCGCCCGCAACAAGGAAACCTCGCTGGACCTGACCGGCAGCAAGGTCTGCGTGCAGTCGGGAACCACCACGGCGCTCAACGTCTCCGACTACTTCCGTGCCAACAACATGAAGTATGAAGAGGTGAAGTTCGACAAGCTGGATGACGTGGTGAAGGCCTACGACACCGGCAAGTGCGACACGCTCTCCGCCGACGTCTCGCAGCTCTACGCGCTGCGGCTCAATCTCTCCAAGCCCGGCGACCACATGATCCTGCCGGACATGATCTCCAAGGAGCCGCTCGCCCCCGTCGTGCGCCAGCGCGACGACGACTGGATGATGATCGTGAAATGGACGCTCTATGCGATGATCAACGCCGAAGAGCTGGGAGTTTCTTCGGAGAACATCGACGAGGCCCTGAAGTCGAAGAAGCCGGAGGTGATGCGGCTGGTCGGCACCGAGGGCAATTACGGCGAGCAGCTCGGCCTCACCAAGGACTGGGTCGTCCGCATCATCCGCAACGTCGGCAATTACGGCGAGATGTATGAGCGCAATATCGGCGAGAAGTCCAAGCTGAAGATCCCGCGCGGCATGAACCAGCTGTGGAATGCGGGCGGCGTGCAATACGCGCCGCCGGTGCGGTGAAGGCGGGTTCTCCTCTGGTGTCGTCCCGGCGAAGGCCGGGACCCACCGCGTGACCTATCGATAAGCGCAGGTGACAGTACCGCGGGAAGACTCTCGTTAACTACGAGCCTCCGCCAAACTGCTCCCTGGGGTTATGGGTCCCGGCCTTCGCCGGGACGACACCTTCGTATTCAGCCGCCACCGTGGCCCTTGGTGCCCCCTCAATACCCCCGCGCCCGCGCCAGCTGCTCGGTATGGTAGTTCGCATCCCCGAACAATTCCTCGCACACCCGCGCGCGCTTCATGAAGAAGCCGATGTCGAACTGGTCGGTCATGCCCATGCCGCCATGCATCTGCACGCCCTCCTGCACCGCGCGCGTGGCGGTGGTGCCGGCGCGGGCTTTTGCCACCGCGACGGCTGACGTGGCCTTGGCGACGTCAGCATCGAGCGCCTGAAGCGCCTTCATGACGGCGGCGCGGGTGATCTCGATGTCGACATAGAGCTCGGCGGCGCGGTGCTGGAGCGCCTGGAATTCTCCGATCAGCTTGCCGAACTGTTTTCTGCTCTTCAGGTACTCGACGGTGCGGCCAAACACCTCTTCGCTCAATCCCACCATTTCGGAGGCCACCGCGCCACGGCCGATGTCGAGCACGCCGTCAAGGAGGCTCGCCCCCTGATCGACCTCGCCGAGCACGCTGTCGGCATTGACCTCAACATTGGCGAGCTCGAGCCGCGCCGCGTTGTGCGCGTCGACCATGATCGTGCGCTCGATCGCAACGCCCTTGGCGTTAGGATTCACCAGGAACAGCGTCAAGCCCTCGCGCTCGCCGGCCGAGCCCGCCGTCCGCGCCGCGACGATCAGGAGATCGGCGACGTGGCCGTCGACGACCAGCGCCTTGGTACCGGAGAGATTGAAGCCGTTGCCGGCGCGCACGGCCTGGAGGCTGGTCTGGAGCGGACGATGCTTGGCGCCCTCGTCGATCGCGAGCGTCGCCAGCAGCGAGCCGTTCGAGATCTTCGGCAGGAACTCCGACTTCTGCGCGGCATTGCCGCCGCGGTTCAGCGCCGAGGCCGCGACCACGCTGGTGGCGAGGAAGGGCGACGGCATCAATGTGCGGCCGATCTCCTCCATCACGACGCCGGCCTCGACATAGCCGAGACCGCTGCCGCCGAACTCCTCCGGCACCAAGAGGCCAGCAAAGCCCATCTCGGCAAAGGAATGCCAGAATTCCTTTGAGAAGCCGGTCGGATCCTTGGCGTCGCGCAAGTGGCGCAGGTGCGACACCGGCGCCTTGTCGCTGATCAGCCCGCGCGCAGAGTCGCGGAGCATCGATTGTTCTTCGGTGAGGACGAGGGCCATGTGCAAAGTCTCTGGTATC
>NZ_JBFULT010000748.1:0-2982 GCF_054049755.1 Bradyrhizobium sp. P5_C11_2 | reverse complement strand
GCTGGCCCGTGACCGGGCAGAGCGAGGTGAATTCCGGCACCGTGAAGCGGACAAGGTAGTCCGTGCCCTTCTGCGGATTGGGCACACGGTCGAGCTGGGCCTCTTCCGGTGTGTGCGGCCACTCGACCGCGCGGCCGAGCTGGAGAGATTTTTTCGCCATCGTCGTTATCCTTTGCGGATGCCGAGATGGACGCAATTGTGGCTGCCGTCAACCTGAGGCAACCGTCTGAATCAGCACCACCCTATCGTTGCCGGACTCGCAGCCCCAGAGCTCGCCCGGCCGGCCATCGAGTTGGCGGACATTTGCGTTAGCACGATCGCTCGGAAAGCTGGTGAATTTTTCCGTCATCGGATCGAAGCGCACGATGGCGTTGGCCGAGAAATCCGTCAGCCAGACCTTGTCCTTGTCATCGACATAAACCGCGTAGGTGCGAGGACGCTCGCCCGGCAGCTTCCACGTCTTCCAGGAGCCGTCGGCGGGGTCGTGCACCGAGACATGCCCGCTGTTCCACTCGCTGACCCAGATCCGGCTCCGCGAATCCGACCAGACCCGCCGCGAGCCCTGGTTCGGCGTCGGCGGCTCGACCACGGTCGCATTGCCGCTCGCCAGGTCGATCTTCGCGATATGGCTGCCGGCGAGCGAGGCGTACCAGACGTCGCCCTTGGGCGTGACGGTGATGCCGTAGGGGCCGACGCCCTTCGGCGCCTTGAACACCGTCATGTCGCCGGATTTTGGCGCGAGCCTTCCGTAATAGCCGGACTGTCCGGTGAACCAGTAGGTGCCTTCCTTGTCGAACACGCCGGTGTTGAGATTGGCGGAGGCGAACTTTTCGGGCAGGCGGAACAACGTGACTTTCAGGTCCGCCGGATCGACCCGCGCGATCGCGTTCTGGCCGCCTTCGGTGATCCAGGGCGCCCCGTCGGGGCCGATCGTCACGCCGTGCGGGGCGGCGCCCTGGCCGAGGCTGACCGTCTTGAAACTGCCGTCCTTCGGATCGAGCCTGCCAAGCATGCCCTTGCCTTGCGCAGTGAACCAGACCGTACCGTCGGGAGCGGGCGTGAGGTCGTGCAGGCCGATGCCGGGGTTGATCGGGAAATATTTTGTCCGGAACAGTCCCTCCTGCGCAAAACTTGGGCGGATCGCGAGGAAGGTGGCGCTCGAGGCAAGAAACTGGCGGCGATTCATGGCGTTACCCCGACTGTTTCAGATGGAGGTTGGACGCGCAGACCAGGCGGGGTGAAGCTTAGTCCGAGGCGCTTCACGCGTCAGTCGAAGGGCGCCGCCCAAGCGTTCACATTTGCTTGCGCTCCGTGTAAGACCCGCGGCGAACCGATCAAACCTAACGAACGGAAGTGCACCATCATGACCGCCATCATCGACATCATCGGCCGCGAGATCCTGGATAGCCGTGGCAACCCCACCGTCGAGGTCGACGTCGTGCTGGAAGATGGCGCGCTCGGCCGCGCCGCGGTGCCGTCCGGCGCCTCCACCGGCGCCCATGAGGCGGTGGAACTGCGCGACGGCGACAAGGCCCGCTATCTCGGCAAGGGCGTCACCAAGGCGGTCGGCGCCGTCAACGGCGAGATCTTCGAGGCCCTGAGCGGCCTCGATGCCGAGCAGCAGGCCCAGATCGACCAGATCATGATCGACCTCGACGGCACGCCGAACAAGAGCCGGCTGGGCGCCAACGCCATCCTCGGCGTCTCGCTCGCCTGCGCCAAGGCGGCCGCGAACTCGCTCGACATGCCGCTCTATCGCTACGTCGGCGGCACCTCGGCGCGGCTGCTGCCGGTGCCGATGATGAACATCATCAATGGCGGCGTGCATGCCGACAACCCGATCGACTTCCAGGAGTTCATGATCCTGCCGGTCGGTGCGTCGTCCTTCGCCGAGGGCCTGCGCTACGGCGCCGAGGTGTTCCACACCTTGAAGTCGGAGCTGAAGAAGGCCGGCCACAACACCAATGTCGGCGACGAGGGCGGCTTTGCGCCGAACCTGCCGTCGGCCGATGCCGCGCTCGAATTCGTCATGAACGCGATCGGCAAGGCCGGCTACAAGGCGGGCACCGACATCGTGATCGGGCTCGATTGCGCCTCGACCGAGTTCTTCAAGGACGGCAAATACGTCTATGAGGGCGAGGGCAAGACCCGCTCGGTGTCCGAGCAGGCCAAATACCTCGCCGACCTCGTCGGCCGTTATCCGATCGTCACCATCGAGGACGGCATGTCGGAAGACGACATGGACGGCTGGAAGGAGCTCACCGACCTCATCGGCAAGAAGTGCCAGCTCGTCGGCGACGACCTCTTCGTCACCAACGTCAAGCGCCTCGCCGAAGGCATCAAGGCGGGCCGGGCCAACTCGATCCTGATCAAGGTCAACCAGATCGGCACGCTGACCGAGACGCTCGCCGCCGTCGAGATGGCGCACAAGGCCGGCTACACCTCGGTGATGTCGCACCGCTCCGGCGAGACCGAGGATTCCACCATCGCCGACCTCGCGGTCGCCACCAATTGCGGGCAGATCAAGACCGGCTCCCTTGCGCGTTCCGATCGGACCGCCAAATACAACCAGCTCCTGCGCATCGAGCAGCAGCTCGGCAAGCAGGCGCTCTATGGCGGCAAGGCGGCACTGAAGGCGCTGGCATAAGCCGGCGCTTTGACAAAACAGGGGAGGATCGACATGAGCGACGGCAACAACGGCCTGCAACTGCGTTCGCTGATCAAGAAGAGCGGTGAGCTGGAAATCTCGCTGGTCGACGTGCCGACCCCCGAGCCCGCCGCGGACGAGGTCGTCGTCCGCGTCGAGGCGACGCCGATCAACCCGTCGGACCTCGGTCTCTTGGTCGGCGCCGCCGACATGAGCACGGCGAAGGCGTCGGGCACGAAGGAGGCTCCCGTCATCACCGCCAAGGTGCCGGAGGGTGCGATGCGCGCGATGGCGGGCCGGCTCGACGAATCCATGCCGGTCGGCAATGAGGGCGC
>NZ_JBFULT010000747.1:0-3000 GCF_054049755.1 Bradyrhizobium sp. P5_C11_2 | reverse complement strand
ACGTTTGGACCACCGGACCTAATTCAGGAACATTGTACGTCTCTTGTCCATGCTTCGATTGAGTGTTCGCTTTCTCATCGAGGCGCTGAAACATCTCGCGCATGATCTCGCGACCCGTGTCGCCGATTGTGTGAAGCACGTTAGTGATCTGGAGGTCGCTCAAGCCTTTCATCAGCGCGGAAAACAGCAGCACGCTGAGCAAAAGCAACGCGGCGACCACGAAGCCGGAGACCATCGGCACGATCCCGGACTCATTGCGATCGACATAGAGCAGAACGGAAAGGGAATAAGTAAACGTGGCGATGAACACACCCAGCGAATGAAACAGCTTTGGGTCGCGAGCTAAAAGGAGAACGAGCCTCGGTGAGTATGCAATGGCACTGAATTGCACCATGACCAGGCCGACAGTAAACACGATACCAGTGAGCGAGATCATGCCGGAAGCGACAGCCGCAAGAATGCCTGAGCCGACGCAGCGGAAATGCCGGAATTGTAAGGAAAGTATGCCTGCTCAAGTCGTGTCAGCGTGATCCCGCAGAGGAAACTCGCAGCAGCGTAAATGACCGGAATCAACCAGAGAGGCATCTGACTGCACCCCTTCAGCTTGCCTGCGGCTGGACCGATTGCGTTCCGCAGCCCCTCGGAAGCATGATGCAGCATCGCGAACGTTTCAAGGTCGCCGATGGTCCGCTTGTGGCCCTTCGGCGACGTCACGCCGGCTGTGAGATACGTCTGCTTTCAGGTAATGAGCGGACCCACTGCACCCGCAAAGTCCGCAGCTTCCGCTAAGCGCTCAACACCCGCAGCCTTGAAATGGTGCCACTGATTCATCCCTCGTACTGACACTCTCATGCAGATTGCATGAGGACGAGAGATGGACGATCCCCGCAAGTTTGAAGAGCTGGTGCAGTTCAGGGCGCCGGCAAATCTGTCGGAAGCGATAGACACGGCAGCAAAACAAAGGTGCCAGTCGAAATCTGATTACATCCGTCAATCGGTCGTTGATCGACTTCGTTCGGACGGTGTCAATCTGCATCCGTTTGCTGGGCGGGCGTTGGGTGCATTTTTTGCGCTCGCGCTATTCGCTTCGAATGCGCTGGCAGCGGGCACCATCCCTGGCATCAGCATGACCCAGCAGCTTGACGAGTTCGCCAAACCGCTCAGCGGCGGGAAGCTTTTCCTCATCCAGGCCGGCACCACGGCCGCCCCGCAGAACTGCTACCAGGACACTGGCCYCACCTTGGCTTGGCCGAACCCGGTCACGCTCGATGCTGCTGGGCGCATTCCCCAGCTCTTCTGCGCTGATGGATCGATCAAGGTCCGACTGACCGACAAGAACGGCAATCAGAAGCTCGTTCAGGACAATCTGCTGATCGTCGGTCCTTCGGGCGGCGGGGGCGGCGGCGGAACGGTCGACCCGACGACAATTTTCCAGACTGGCGCCTTCATGCAATTTTATGGGACCGGGGTCTTGTCAGGCTGGGTTCGTTGCAACGGTCGAACGATCGGAAATGCTAGTTCGGGCGCTACTGAGCGCGCCAATTCCGATACCCAGGCGCTGTTTGCTTATCTCTGGGGTGCTGATAGCAACCTTGCGGTCGGCGGAGGGCGGGGCGCCTCGGCGGCTGCTGACTTTTCTGCCAACAAGACATTGGCACTTCCAGATTGCCGAGGCCGCGTCCTCGCCAGTCTCGACGACATGGGCAACAGCGCTGCATCGCGTCTTACTTCAAGCTACTTTGGATCCACTGCAACGACGTTAGGCGCGGTTGGCGGTGCTGAAAGTCAAACGCTTACGGCCGCCCAAATGCCGTCACACAATCACGGCGTCACCGATCCGGGCCACAGCCACCCCTATTTTTTGGGTTTATCTTCGTCCCCTGGCAATCTTTCCCTTTCGGCTACTGCCAATTCATCCAGCGGCGCAACAAACACGGCGACCACGGGCATCACGATCCAGAACACTGGCGGCGGTAGCGCGCATCCAATCGTCCAGCCGACCATCCTCGCTACAACCTACATTAAAATGTGAGCCCACATGATTACGTTGAATGGCATTGACGTGCAGAAACTTGCGGGAGCTGCTTGATGGCTCCTCCCGTTCTCAGGCTCAAGATTCTCCCCAAGCCAGTCATCAAGGGGAAGATGGATGTCCGTTTTCCAGGCAGGGTCACGACAACGAGCCCGATCCTGCTCGACAAGACGGGCGGCAACTTCACGTTCAGCATGGATATCGATGCCCTTGCCGAAATGTTGGGGCCATACTTTCAGCCGAACGAGCTCTCGGATCAACACATTACGGCGGCTGGGCCGGTCGAGATCGATGCGAACGCTGGCATCGTGCGCGTCGATCAGACGGCTGGCGCAGCGATCACGCTTAACCTGCCTTTGGCAGCGAGCAAAACCTGCCCGGTCCTTGTGTGCGATTGGAGAGGTGATGCCGGCACCAACAACATAATGATTCTGCCGAGTGGGTCCGAAACAATCCAGGGCCGCTCTTCATGGAAGATTGCGGGCGACACAGGCAGCATCTTCCTCCGTCCTATTCCAGGTGTCGGGTACGCAAGATGAACCGAATCTCAAAGCTTTTCGTGGCCGCCGCTTTGGCTGCATTTTTTGTGGCTCCTGCTCAGGCGCAGAACGCCGGAACCGTCACTGCAAACGCTTTCGCTGTCGGGAGCGGGCCGGGCGTAGATGGCTTTCTCTCGGTCCTGTGTACCCAAGCGCAGATCGCCATCGGGCAGAATGCCGCCAAGCCCATCTGCGCTGCGTTGTCCGGAGACGTGACGATGACCGCTGCCGGCGTCACGGCTATCGGCGCCAGCAAGGTCACGAATTCGCAGCTCGCCACRATGGCGGCGAACACCACAAAATGCAATGCGACGGCAGGCACGGCCAACCCGACCGACTGCAATGCTTCGACCATGCGAACCAACATCGGCGTGGTGATCGGGACGAACGTTGAGGCGTGGGACGCTGATCTGGATTGTCTCGCAGCGC
>NZ_JBFULT010000746.1:0-3012 GCF_054049755.1 Bradyrhizobium sp. P5_C11_2 | reverse complement strand
ACCGCAAGTACTCCCCGGTCGCCGAGCGCGTGAAGCATTTCAACGAGTTCGTCGTTCCCTTGACCGAGAAGGAAACGCGCGACCAGGCCGCACGCTGCATGAACTGTGGCATTCCCTATTGCCACGGCACCGGCTCGGTCGCGCCCGGCACGCCCGGCTGCCCGGTCAACAACCAGATCCCCGACTTCAACGACCTCGTCTATCAGGGCAATTGGGAAGAGGCCTCGCGCAACCTGCACTCGACCAACAATTTTCCGGAGTTCACCG
This sequence comes from Bradyrhizobium sp. P5_C11_2, assembly GCF_054049755.1. Classification (NCBI taxonomy): domain Bacteria; kingdom Pseudomonadati; phylum Pseudomonadota; class Alphaproteobacteria; order Hyphomicrobiales; family Nitrobacteraceae; genus Bradyrhizobium; species Bradyrhizobium sp. P5_C11_2. The sequence continues at coordinate 2,745 of NZ_JBFULT010000746.1, read as the reverse complement.
GGCGCATCTGCCCGGCGCCGTGCGAGGCGTCCTGCACGCTCAACATCGACGACAACCCGGTCACCATCAAGACCATCGAATGCGCGATCGTCGACCGCGCCTGGGACAATGGCTGGCTGAAGCCTGAAGTCGCCGCGGTCAAGACCGGCAAGAAGGTCGCGGTGATCGGCTCGGGTCCGGCCGGCATGGCCTGCGCGCAGCAGCTCGCGCGCGCCGGCCACGACGTGCATCTGTTCGAGAAGTTCGCCAAGGCCGGCGGCCTGCTGCGCTACGGCATTCCCGACTTCAAGATGGAGAAGGGCATCATCGACCGCCGTGTGGCGCAGATGGAAGGCGAAGGCGTCACCTTCCACTACAACAGCCATGTCGGCGCCGAGGGCAATGTCGATCCGCGCGAGCTGCTCAACGAATACGACGCGGTGGCGCTGACCGGCGGCGCGGAAGCCCCGCGCGACCTGCCGATCCCCGGCCGCGACCTCGACGGCATCCACTACGCGATGGACTTCCTGCCGCAGCAGAACCGCCGCGTCTCCGAGGAGCCGCTGGGCGGCGTCACCGAGATTCTGGCCGGCGGCAAGCATGTCGTCGTCATCGGCGGCGGCGACACCGGAAGCGACTGCATCGGCACCTCGCTGCGCCAGGGCGCCCTGTCCGTGACCCAGCTCGAGATCATGCCCGCCCCGCCCGAGCGCGAGAACAAGGGCCTGACCTGGCCGAACTGGCCGCTGAAGATGCGGACGTCCTCCAGCCAGGCCGAAGGCGCGATCCGCGAATATGCCGTGCTGACCCAGAAGTTCTCCGGCGAGAACGGCAAGGTCAAGAAGCTGCACTGCGTCCGCGTCGACGACAAGTTCAAGCCGATTGCCGGCACCGAGTTCGAGCTCGATGCCGAGCTGGTCCTGCTCGCCATGGGTTTCGTGCATCCCGTGCACGAGGGCCTGTTGAAGCTGCTCTCGGTCGAGCTCGACCCGCGCGGCAATGTCAAGGCCAACGTGCTGGACTACCAGACCTCGCGTCCCAACGTGTTCTCGGCCGGCGACATGCGCCGCGGCCAGTCGCTGGTGGTGTGGGCGATCCGCGAAGGCCGGCTGTGCGCGCGGTCGATCGATACGTTCCTGATGGGGAAGACGGACCTGCCGCGGTAGGTTTTCGCTTCACCGTCGGATTTATAAGAGCTGTCATCGCCCGCGAAAGCGGGCGATCCAGTATTCCAGAGACGTCAGTCGTAGACGGATAGGCTGCGGCGTACTGGATGCCCCGCCTTCGCGGGGCATGACAGCGGAATTAATTCTGCAGCCTCACCCCCAGCATCACCACCGTCCCCTGCGAGCTCGATCCCGGCTGGTTCGAGTTCAGGATGTCGTGGCGGAGCGTGCCCTTGATCCAGATGTTGCGGTTGAGCTTGTAGATCAGATTGCCTTCGAGCGAGTAGGTTTTGTCGTTGCGGTTCTGGTTCTGGTAGTCGTAGGTGCCGAAGGTGAACTTGCCGACGGCGGTCAGCCAGCGGCGGAAGTCGTGGTCGACCTCGGCGGCGTAGGTGTGCACCAGCACGCCGGAGGAGCCGGGGACCGTGGACTCCGCGATCTGCGTGTCGGTGGCGAATTTCACAGTGGTCAGGCCGCTCGCATTCCAGATCAGCGAGCCCGCGGTCAGGAAGCCCGCGAGCTGGCTCAGCCGCGGGTCGACATAGTTGCGCGCGGTATAGCCGACCGATATCTCGCCGGTGAGGATGCGCGAGAACTCGAAGGTCGAGCCGACCTTGGCATAGCCGCCGTTTGAGTCGCGGAAGTAGCCGTTGCGGTCGGCGGGCTGGTCGTGCACGCGGCTGTCGCCTTCGATCTCGACGAACGGCTTCAGCCCCGGCTTGAGGTCGTAGGAGAAACGGCCGATGCCGCCATATTGGTTGAAGTCGCGGTCATCGTTGCTGGACACTGTGCCGTCGGTGAGCTTGGAGTTCGTGTACGCCGTGCGGTCGACGGTGGCACCGGCCGCGACCTGGAAGCGGTTGAAGGTCTGGTCGAAGCCGAAGGTGCCGCCATAGCTGGCGTAGATCGGATATTTCAGCAGGCCGGCCTGCACGTTCGGGCTGCCGGGATTGTCGGTGGCGAGCCGCAGGCGCAATTGCGAGGTCAGCTTGAAATCGCGGGTGACGTCGACGCGGCCGTCGACATGGCCGGTGAAATCGGGGCGGTCGATCTCGACCGGCGACGGCGAGGCAAGGCCGTCGATCGTCGCCGGCATGTTGTTGGTGTAGCCCGAGAACGAGCCGCGTAAGTCAGCGACCAGCGCGTGGCGCTCCCAGTCGGACATCACGAGGAGATCGGGCGCGACCACGTAGGCCGGCGAGCCGACCGGCTTCTGGAGGCGCGCCGGATTGGTGTCGTAGCCGGCGGAGAGCTCGAGCCCGCCCTTGATCAGGAAGCTGCCGGCATAGTCGCCGACCGCGCCGAACGCATCGTCGTCGAGCTTGAGGCGGCGGCGCAGCGGCTGGCCCGGCACGGTGCCGGCCATCGCGCGCGGGATCGGCGCCTTGTTCGCAGTCTCGGAGGGCGGCGGCGCGATGCGCGGCGGCCCGAGCGTCCTGTCCGGTGTCGCGGGCGGCACCKGAGAGCCGGGACCGGCGGCACGCTTCGGCTTCGGTTGGCCCGGATAAAGCTTTGGCTGCTGCCGCTTGCGGTTGAGCGAGTCGTAGCCGGAGCTGCTCGCGCCATTGGCGGCCGGCAGGCCATAGGTCGGGACCTGACC
>NZ_JBFULT010000745.1:0-3014 GCF_054049755.1 Bradyrhizobium sp. P5_C11_2 | reverse complement strand
AGGCCGGGACCCATAACCCCAGGGAGCAGTTTGGCGAAGACTCGCAGTTATCCTTCCTTCGCCGGTACTCACACTGCCCGCTACCGATAGATCACGCGGTATGGGTCCCGGCCTTCGCCGGGACGACAGCGGTGGAAGTTGCGCCGACGTGCCTCACGTCAGCACCTTCACCCCGCCGAACGACGTCACCCGGCCCTGCTTCAGCATCACGATCTGGGTCGCGAGCTGGCGCAGTTCGGCGACGTCGTGGCTGACATAGACCATCGGCACATTGGCCTCGTCGCGCAGCCGCACCAGATAGGGCAGGATCTCGAGCTTGCGGCCTTCGTCGAGGGCGCCGAGCGGCTCGTCGAGCAGCAGGAGCCGCGGCCTCGACAGCAGCGCGCGTCCGAGCGCGACGCGCTGGCGCTCGCCGCCGGAGAGTTTTCCGGGACGGCGATCGAGAAGCGCGCCGATGTCGAGCAGGTCAATGATGCGCTTGTGCTGCGCCGGATCGGAGGCGAGGCGGTTCATGCGCCTTCCATAGTCGAGGTTCTGCGCGACGTTGAGATGCGGAAACAGCCGCGCGTCCTGGAACACATAGCCGATGCGGCGGCGCCAGGTCGGAACGTGGATGCCGGCTGCGGTGTCGTCCACGGTCTCGCCGTCGATCACGATGGTGCCGCGATCGGGACGCAAGAGCCCCGCGACCATGTTGACCAGCGAGCTCTTGCCCGCGCCTGAGGCGCCGAACAGGCCGATGACGCGGCCTTCGCTGCTGAAGGATGCGGCGAGGAAGAATTCGCCAAGCTGCTTTTCGACATCGACCCGCAGCATGGTCAGTTCCCGTGTAGCCGCGCGGTGGCGCGGCGCGCAAACCATTCGGCGGCGATCAGCGCGCCCAGCGCCAGGATGATCGAGACGATCACAAGCCGGCCCGCTGCGGCATCGCCATCGGGCGTCTGGATCAGCGAATAGATCGCGGAGGAAATCGTCTGGGTCTCGCCGGGGATATTGGAGACGAAGGTGATGGTGGCGCCGAACTCGCCGATCGCTTTGGCAAAGCCGAGCACCATGCCGGCGAGCACGCCGGGCAGCGCCAGCGGCAGCGTCACCGTGAAGAACACTTTCCAGGGCGCAGCGCCCAGCGTTTCGGCGGCCTGCTCGAGCCGGCGGTCGATCGCCTCGATCGACAGCCGCATCGGCCGTACCAAGAGCGGGAACGACATCAGGCCACAGGCGAGCGCAGCACCAGTCCAGCGGAACGCGAAGACGATGCCGAGAGTGTCAGCCAGGAATCCACCGACGAGTCCCTTGCGGCCGAAGGTGAGGAGCAGGAGATAGCCGGTGACAACAGGCGGCAGCACCAGCGGCAGATGCACCACCGCGTCGAGAAACGACTTGCCCCAGAAGTCGTGGCGGGCAAGCAGCCATGCCAGCGCAATGCCGAACGGCGTTGCGACCAGCGTGGCGACGACGGCGACCCTGAGCGAGAGCAGGATCGCAGTCCATTCGGCGGGAGAGATGTCGAGCATCAAGTCGCAATATCAAGTCGTGGGGCTGACCAGGAACTTGAAGCCGTATTTTTCCAGAATGGTCTTGGCCGCGGTCGAACGCAGGAACGCGAGATAGTCGTTGGTCTCGCCCTTCGCGGTCGTGGTCGCCGCGACCGGATAGATGATCGCGGGATGAGAATCCGCCGGGAAAGTGCCGACGATCTTGACGCCGGGCTCGACCTTGGCGTCGGTGGAGTAGACGATGCCGAGGCTAGCCTCGCCGCGGGCGACCAGCGTCAGCGCGGCGCGCACGCTTTCGGCCATGGCGAATTTCGGCTCGGCCGCCTGCCACGCGCCGAGTTTTTCCAGCGCGGCCTTGGCATATTTGCCGACCGGCACGGACTTGACGTCGCCGGTCGCGATCTTGCCGTCACCGGCGAGTTTTGCGAGGTCAAAACCCTGCGCGATGGTGACGTTGTTGATCGCTGAATCCTTCGGCGCGATCAGCACGATGCTGTTGCCGAGCAGGTTGACTCTGGAAGGCTCGTTGATGGTCTTCTTGGAGATCGCGTAGTCCATCCAGTCGGTGTCGGCGGAGACGAACACGTCGGCTGGTGCGCCCTGCTCGATCTGCTTGGCAAGCACTGAGCTCGCGGCATAGCTGACGCTGAACTTGACGCCGGTCTTGGCGGTGTAGGCGGCATCGATCTCGTCGAGCGCGTTCTTCATCGAGGCGGCGGCGAACACGGTGATGATCTTGTCCTCGGCGGCGGCGGGCGAGAGGCTCGCGCCCGCGAGGATCACGAAAGCGGTGAAAAGTCCGGCAATACGAAACATGGGGTGCGCTCCGTGCGAGCCCGCGCGCGAAATCGCGCGCGCAACTGGCGTTGGGTGAGGTCATTGCGACGTGCGGAAGCGCTGTTCCACGTGTCCCCGCAACGGCTTACGGCCGGCGGGGATATCGCAATTGCGAAGATAGCAGGCCGGAGCCGTAGGTCAAAGGCGACCGTTTGTCTAACCATACGGCCTATTGCGCCGGCAGGATCGCGATCGAGACCGAATTGTCCTTGGCGCCGCTGACCTGGACCACCAAAGGCTGCGCCGACAGCTCGTATTTCATGGTCTTGCGGATGCCCTCGCAATCGGTCGCGCCGCTGAAGGCCACGGGCTTGAGGAAATGCCCATCCTGGACCACGTCGACCCAGGCGCCGGCCGACAGGCTGATCGTGTAGAGGCCGGCCTTCGCGGTCTTGATGCTGGTGAAGCCGGCAAAGGTACCGTCCTTCGGCGCGCGCTCCGGCGGCGTGGGCAGCTTTGCATCCGCGGGCGCGACCAGGCCCAGCGTGATGGCCGATGACGGCAGGGCCGCCTGGTCGCTGCCCGATGCGAGTTTCGCGCGGTCCGGCGCGGTAAGCGCGGCACGCTCGCGATCGATCGGCCATTTGAACTTGTCGCAGCCGCTCGGCTCTTCGGCAGCCAGTGCGGACGTCGCGCCGAGCGAAAGCGCGGCGAGGAAGGTGAGGACGCGCATGTCAAATC
>NZ_JBFULT010000744.1:0-3022 GCF_054049755.1 Bradyrhizobium sp. P5_C11_2 | reverse complement strand
CGATCTCGCGTGTGGAGAGAGGCCCCTCACCCCAACCCTCTCCCCGTAAGAACGGGGCGAGGGAGTGCACCGCCGTTTTGTCGGCGATCGTTCAACCCTGGAGGCAGTAACATGCTGCGGCATAGCTTGATTGCTGCGTTGGGCTTTGTCTTCCTTACGATCCCTGCCTTCGATGCGAAAGCCGAGGGGCCGAGCGACATCGCGCCGACGGGATCGCTGCGCGTGGCGGTGGCGGTCGGGCCCGCCGCGTCGGCGTTCTGGACCACGCGCGATCCGGCGACGGGAAAGCCGCGCGGCGTCACCGTCGAGCTCGCCAAGGCTGCGGCCGACAAGCTGCATGTGCCGCTGCAACTCGTCGAGTACCAGAGTTCCGACGAGATCGCCGCGGTGAGCGGCAAGGACGTCTGGGATCTCTCCTTCATGCCGGCGGACGTCAAGCGCGAGCAGTTCGTCGACCAGGGGCCCGCTTATGTCGCCTATATGAGTGGCTATCTCGTTCGCGCCGGCTCGGACATCCGTTCCGTTGCGGATGTCGATCGCGCCGGAATGCGGGTCGGCTGCATCGAGGGGACGTCGACATCGCGCACCGTCGAGAGGTCGTTGAAGCAAGCCAGGCTGACAAAATTCGTGAAGCCGGAAGAGGCGGCCGAGCTGATCGGCAAGGGTGAGCTCGATGCGCTCGCGATGGGTATGGGGGCGTTGGAAGACCTGTCGCGAAAACTGCCCGGAACCAGGGTGCTGGACGAGGTGATTCAATCGACCGGCGTGGTCGTGGTCGTTCCCAGGGGCAAGACCTTGGCGAAGGCCTGGGCCGCGCATTTCCTCGATGAGGCCAAGGTGGACGGCACGGTGCGTCGCGCGCTCGACGGCAACGGATTCACCGGCGACAAGGTCGCGCCGTAGTTGCGCCGATCTGCCTTCGCTGGAACTGCGATCTGACCGCGGAAGCCTTTGTATTGCCGGAGTTCCATGGGCGATTGCCCCGTGTTGGGCAACGAACAAACGTCCTGTGGCCATATTTGAGTAAGAGTGATCTCCCGTGAGGGAGGCGCTCCGATGAATAAAGCTCTGATCATTGCCGTCGTGCTGCTGGCTGGCGTGCCTGCAAGCGCCGCCGCGCAGGAGCGCGCGGGTGCTGCGGCGATCGGAGCCGTGTCAGGCGCCGTCGTGCTGGGGCCGATCGGTGCCGTCGCGGGCGCGGTGGTCGGTTATACCGCCGGACCTGCAATCGCCCGGTCCTGGGGCGCAAGAGACTCGCGCTCGGCGAGACACCGCCAGCCGCCGCGCCGGGAGGCCTATCGTGCAGCCGCGACCGGCGCTCCGCCGCGCGCGCGTGAGGCGATGAATGCCAACGGCCAAGTCAGGGCTGCCAGCAATTCGCCGGCTCAAGCCGCGCCTGCGGCGCAGCCTGTTCAAGCTGCTCCGGTTGCGCCGGAGCAGACGTCGGCGCCGCCCATTCAGGGATTCGAATGAGGTTTCGGCTTCAGGCCGCGGTCGTCTTCGGCCGCAGCCGGTCGACCGTCCGTGCGATCAGCGCGGCCACTTCGCTGACTTTCGGCCCAATCCGAAACTCCGGGCCGGCGACGACGACCGAGAGTCTGCGATCGCTGATCGGGAGCGGGATCGCAGCGCCGGCGAGATCGCGGCTGTAGTCGCCGAAACTCTGGCAGTAGCCGCGTTGAATCGAATTGCGCAGCTCCGCCTCGACGGCTTCGATGCTGATCGGCGTCGACGGGCCATACTGCCTGAACTCGATCTTGCGGTAGACGGAGTCGCGCTCTTCCTGGGAATATTGCAGCAGCAATGCGCGGCCGCTGGCGGTGGCGTGAATCGGCACGCGATGGCCGATGGTGGCGAAATAGCGGATCGCGGCCTGGGACTCGACGACGTCGATGAAGACCGCCATCACGCCGGCCGGCGCCACAATCGAAGCGGTCTCGCCGGTCTCCGCCGAGAGGTCGGCGATCAGCGTGTGCGTCCAGGGCGGCAGCGGCTCGACCTCCGAGATCATCCGCGCCATCGCCAGCCATCGCGGCGTCGGATAGAAGCCGGCGCGCGGCCGCGGTTCGTAGAGGTAGCCTTTCTCCGACAGCGTCGCGAGCAGGTTGAAGGTCGACGAGCGCGGCCAGCCGAAATGATCGGCGATCTCGGCAAGCGTCGCCGGCTTCCTCGTCTGTGCGAAGAACTCCATGATCTCCAGGACGTTTGCAGCTTGGCGAACGATCATGCTCGGATCCCGTCTGTCGCGACGCGTTGTCCCGGATCTATGGCTGGCCGAGGATTTTCTTCGCGGCGCGAAGATGCGGCTTGTCGATCATCATGCCGTCGAGGCGCAGCGTGCCGGAGTTGGGATTGCTTGCGAACGCCGCAATGACCTTCTCCGCCCAGCTGCGCTCGGCCTCGGTCGGCTCGAACGCCGCGTTGACGACGTCGACATGCTTGGGGTGGATCAGCGCCTTCGCCGAAAATCCATCGCGCCGCGCCGCGCGCGTTTCCTGCTCGAGCCCGGTGAGATTGTCGATGTCGGTATAGACCGTGTCGATCGGTGCGACCTCGGCCGCGGCCGCCGCCATCAGGCAGAGATCGCGGGCGAGACGATAGGGGCTATGGAACACACCGCCCGCGGCCTTTTCGGTAGCGCCGAGCGAGGCCGACAGATCTTCGGCGCCCCACATCAGGCCGGCGAGGCGAGGGGAAGAGTCCTTGTAGGTGCCGAGGCCGAAGATCGAGCCGGCGGTTTCGGTCGCGACACACACGATACGTGTCGAGCCGACAGTGGTCCCGGCCGCCGCCTCGAAGGCTTCGAGCCAGGTCGCGATTTGCCGAACATCGTCGCCGCCGCGCGATTTCGGCAGCACGATGCCATCGGGCGCCCCCGGCATCACCGCGGCGAGATCGGCCAGCGTCATGCCGGTGTCGAGCGCGTTGACGCGGACATAGAGCTGGTGCGGGCCGCGTCGGCCCTTCAGCATTGCTAGCGTCAGCGTGCGCGCCTCGGCCTTCTTCTCGGTGACGACGGAGT
>NZ_JBFULT010000743.1:0-3026 GCF_054049755.1 Bradyrhizobium sp. P5_C11_2 | reverse complement strand
TGATCAGCTTGTGCTGCATCGCCGCGCCCGGGGTCCAGAAGCCGGCCGGGACATCGGTCGCGTCGCGCAACATGCAGATCGCGCATTCGGAGATCATCTTCGAGGTCGAACCGTAGCCCGGATCGCGGTCGCCGGTGACGCCGGCGCGGACCTGGCGGCCGTCGGGCGCGATCGCGACATAGAGCAGGTCGAAGAGACCGTTCTCGCGCTCCTCCTTCGACGGCCCCTCGCCCGGCTTCGGCGCGTTCGGGCCGGTCTTCTCGGCATTCACGGCCATCACGCGCTTCGCGTTGGCCTCGCCCTTCTCGCCTGGGCCGGTCAGGACCATCTCGTCGTAGACGAACTCCTGGCCGTAAGGGAATCCCATCAGCATGTTGGAGCGGTGCACGTTGCGCGTGTTGATCAGCGCCATCATGAACGGCGCGGCCCAGGATTGCAGGTCCTCCTCGAAGGCCGCCCTGTTGCCCTTCGGCTGCTTCGGGCCGGTGAACCCGGGCGTCAGCGCAAAGTGATCGTTGAGAATGGCGACGAGGCTGAGATCCTTGGCCACCGCATCGAAGGTCGCCTTCGCGCTCGCGGCGGTGCCGCCTGAGAGCGTGCCGCGCATGTCGCGCACCCGCCCCTTCACGCGCGGGGCCGGCGCACCGAATACACGCCTGGCCTCCTCCTGCACGAAGAACGTACCAAGCTCGAACGGCACGGAATCGTAGCCGCACGAAAACACGATGCGGGCGCCGCTCGCCTTGGCTTCCGCCTCGTACTTGTCGATCATCTGCCGCATCCACACCGGCTCGCCGCAGAGATCGAAATAATCCGTGCCCGTGGCCACGCAGGCCGCGAGCAGTTCCTCACCATAGAACTGATACGGGCCAACGGTGGTGATCACCGACATGGTCTGCTCCGCCATCGCCTTCAGCGAGGCCGCATCCGACGCATCCGCCACGATCAGCGGCGTGTTCCCCGGCGCACCGATCGCATCGCGGACCGATTTCAGCTTGCCGAGGCTGCGGCCCGCCATCGCCCATTTGAGTTGATGGTCGTCCTTGTAGTGCGCAGTCAGATATTCGGCGACGAGCTGGCCGGTGAAGCCGGTCGCGCCGTAGACGACGATGTCGAATTTCGTAGAGCTCATAACGGGCGGCCTTTACTTCTTCGCGTAGCTCACGCCCATGCCGGCACGGACGTCGCTTTGAATACCATAGGGTGGGATCGGATAGCGCAGGCCGTTCCTGGCCAGCGCCTTCATGCCATCGATTGCCTTGGCGAGATGCTCAGGCTTCAGCGCCATCAGCATCTCCTCGTCCGGCACGCCGCCATAGCGCCGTTCGGCATAGCATGGCAAGGACAGGCTGGGCTCGCCGCTCTTGAGCGCCCGCCCCCAGGAATCCGCACAAGCGGTCTCACCGACCACCCCCCATTCGAACTTCTTGTAGCCGGTATATTGCAGGCCGTTGATCAGGATGATCATCTGCCCCGGCGTGGCGTAGACGAGGCAGATATCGGGCGGATCGAGCCGGCCGCTCGCGAGCGGGCTGACCGCGAGCGCCTGGTACTGGCCGAACGGCACCACGTCGAGCGCCTCCTGGCGCTTGCGCGCATCCTCCGCCGTGCCGTGCCAGACGCCGACATAGTTTTCACCGGCGAGCCATTTTTCATCTTGCGGCGCGAGCCCGATCACCGCGCGGCACTGGCTACCTACGAGATCGTCGGCGGTGATGCCGACGGTCCAGCCCAAACGTGCAGCCATGCTGACGATCTGGTCGGTGGTGTGGATCGCGTTCGGCCGCCTGATCTTCGGGATCGCCTCCATCTCCGCGGCGCGTGCGAACAGCTTCATGCCGATCACCGTCGTCTTCAGCCGCAACAGGCTGTTGAGATCGGCAACGAGGCCGGCAAGATCGATCCTGTCTGCGCTCTGCTGCTGCATTGGCGTCCTCCGGGCCGGCGATTACGCCGCTGTTCTTGTTTTGCGGCTCTCGTTCTAGTCCTTGGCCGGTCCCGGAAGCAACTCGCCCGTCCTGCCCATCAGGCGGTAAGCCACGAGGCCGATCCATTCGCGTACGGCAATTTCGGTTCGGCCGAGCCCGTCCGCGCCCACATTGGTGAACGAAAAAAGATCGTCACGTCCGCCCATCCGCCAGTCCACGGGATAGGCCTCGACCTCAAATCCGGCCTTGCGGAAGATTCCCATCGAACGCGGCATGTGGAAGGCCGAGGTGACCAGAAGCCAGCGCTCGCCCGCCTTCGGCGTCACCAGCGGTTTCGTGAAGATGGCATTCTCATAGGTGTTGCGGGAGTTCCGCTCCAGGATCAGGCGCTCCTTCGGGATACCGAGATTTTCCAGGATCGGCGCGGAGTAGTCGGCTTCCCTGGCGTCTGTCGAGACCAGGTTCGCGCTGCCTCCGGTAAAAACGATGCGCGCATTCGGATAACGGCGCGCCAGCTCGGCCGGCGCGAACAGGCGATCGGCCGCATGGGACACGACCGGCGTGCGATGCGCCGCGGACAGGTCGGTGTCGACGGAGCCGCCGAGCACAATGATGCCATCGGGCGCACCGCGCGACGGATCCCACGGCGGAAAGCGCGACTCCAGGGGATAGAGCAGGAGATTGCCGAGCGGCGAAAACGCGGCGAGCGCCAGCAGGATCAGCGTGGCCACGGCGAGCTTGCGGCCGAACGCGGCAAAGCGCGTCGCCATCAGAACGACCGAGACGATCCCGAGCTCGATCATGAAGTTGATCGGCAGCACCGCGGCGCCGAGGGTCTTGGAGAGGACAAAAAGCAGGGGAGCCTCGCTGGAATGGTCGAGCTTGTCGCGCGCGGGCTTGACCCGCCGGTCCATCTTCAGAAATCTTCTTGGAAGAGGATCGATTGCCTGGTCAAGCCCGGGCATCGCAGGTTCTCATATCGCAAGTTCTCATGGCGAGTTCAGATGAAACCGACCGAAGGCGGCCAATGACCCATCACCACCTGCATTCAAGCCCTGAAACCTGCCACTGGGGCTTCTTCGAAGCCAGGCTCAAGCC
>NZ_JBFULT010000742.1:0-3027 GCF_054049755.1 Bradyrhizobium sp. P5_C11_2 | reverse complement strand
CCGCAAATTCGTCGCTCCTTGGCGGAGGCGGTGTGGATGGCGCGATTCACGACGCTGCCGGTCCCGAGCTTCTCGCCGAGTGCCGGGCGCTTGGCGGATGCCCGACCGGCGATGCCAAGATCACCAGGGGCTATCTTCTGCCCGCCCGCCATGTGATCCACGCGGTCGGTCCCGTCTGGCATGGCGGCACAAGCGGCGAGGCGGAGGCGCTCAGTTCCTGTTATCGTCGTGCGCTCGAGCTCTCCCAGGCCAATGGACTGACCTCACTGGCCTTCTCTGCGATCTCGACCGGCGTATATCGCTTTCCGGCCGACCAGGCCGCGACGATTGCGGTTCACACGATCATTGAAGCCCTGCCGGCTGCGCCCTCCATTGCCCGCGTCATATTTTGTTGTTTTTCGCAGAGGAGCGCCGCTCTCCACACGGACGTTTTGGCGCGCTATGGCAGCCCTTGTGCCAGCTGACGCCGCAAGTACACTCCGGCCGCCATGTTCCGGGGAGGGGATATGATTTTACATTCTGGACTGCGTACGGTCGCCTGCGGCGTGCTGGTGTCGCTTGGCGCGATCTCGCTCGCGCGCGCGGAGGGGACCTACGAAATCCCCGCAGGCGCGCATTTCAACCAGGACAAGCTCGCCAAGGTCAGCGAGTTCTTCAAGAATGAGGTCGCGACGGGCAAGATCGCGGGCGCGACCGTGCTGATCAAGCAGCACGGCAAGCCGGTTTACCACGAAGCCTTCGGTGTTCAGGACGTGGTCAGCAAGGCGCCGATTACGGACAAGACCATCTTCCGCCTGTTCTCGATGAGCAAGGCGATCACTTCGGTCGTCGCGGTGCAGTTGATCGAAGACGGCAAGATCAAGCTCGACGATCCCGTCTCGAAATACATTCCGTCCTTCGCCAACGTGAAGGTCGGTGTCGAGAAGAAGGCCGACGACGGCACCAAGTCGCTCGAGCTCGTGCCGCCTGCGCGGCCGATGACGGTGCTCGATCTGATGCGCCACACGTCCGGCGTCACCTATGGCTTCTATGGCGACAGCCTGGTGCGCAAGGCCTATCGCGACGCCAATATCTATGCCGGCGATTTCGACCTCGCCGAGTTCGCCGAGCGCATCGCCAAACTGCCGCTGCACAACCAGCCGGGCGCGCTCTGGCAATACGGCCATTCCACCGACATACTGGCGCGCGTGATGGAGATCGCGGCTGGGAAGCCGTTGCTCGAGATCGAGCGGGAGAAGTTGCTCGATCCGCTCGGCATGGTCGACACCGGCTTCCTCGTCACGGACCCCGAGAAGCAGAAGCTTCTGGCCCAGCCGGTACCGAATGACGCCGACTTTCGCGTCGGCCGGATCAACGATCCAACGGTTGTCAAAAAAATTCAATTCGCCAGCGGTGGCATGGTTACGACCATGGCAGACTATGAGCGCTTTGCGCAGATGCTGCTCAATGGCGGCAGCCTCGACGGCAAGACCATTCTCAAGCCCGAGACGTTCAAGCTGATGGTGACCGATCAGGTCGGCCCGACCTCGGGGGTCAGCCGCGACTATTTCTATTTCCCCGGCGACGGCTTTGGCTTCGGCCTCGGCCTTGCCGTCCGCACCGATCCCGGCAACGCCAAGCCGMCGCCGCCCGGCGATCTCGGGGAATTGAAGTGGGACGGCGCCTCCGGCTGCTATTTCGTGATCGACCCCAAGCAGGACATGTTCTTCGTGCTGCTGGAACAGACACCCACCGAGCGCCAGCGGGTGCAGCGGACATTGAAGCAACTGGTCTATGAAGCCTTGGAGAATTGACATGCGCGGGCGCCGCGCGCTGCTCGCGGCGCTCGTCCTTCTGTTCGGTGCAATCGGTGCGAAAGCGGGCTCCGAGGGACGCGGCGCACGCACCCTCTCGCCCGAAGGCCTGGCAAAAGTCTCCGACTACATCCGGAACGAGGTCGCGACCGGCAAGTTTCCCGGCGCGATCCTGCTGCTCCAGCAGCACGGCAAGCCGGTCTATTACGAGAATTTCGGTGTCCGGGACGTCGCGACCGAGATGTCGATGAGCGCGGATACGATCTTCCGCCTCTATTCGATGTCGAAGCCGATCACCTCCGTGATGGCGATGATGCTGGTCGAGGAGGGCAAGCTCGCGCTCGACGATCCCGTCTCGAAATACATTCCGGCCTTTGCCGGCATGAAGATCGGCGTCGAGAAGAAGGCCGAGGACGGCAAGGTCGCGCTGGAGCTGGAGCCGCTTGAACGTCCGGTCACGATCAAGGATCTGCTGCGTCACACTTCCGGGCTGCCCTACGGCTATTACGGTGGCGGCATGGTGCACGCGCTCTATGCGGACGCCAATCTCTTCAACAGCAATCTGACCAACGCCGAATTCGCCGCCAAGATCGCCACGCTGCCGCTGGTGGAGCAGCCCGGCAGGGTGTGGGACTACGGCTATTCCACCGACGTGCTCGGCCGTGTCGTCGAGGTGATCTCCGGGAAGACGCTGCTCCAGTTTGAAAAGGAACGGCTGCTCGATCCGCTCGGCATGACCGAGACCGCGTTCTACGTCGCCGATCCCGCAAAATTTCCGCGCATTGCCGAGCCGATGCCGGAGGATCGCAACATCAATCCGACGACGCAGGTCCGCGATCCCAGGCGGCCGATAAAATGGGAATCGGGCGGCGGCGGCCTCGTCGGCACCATCGGCGATTACGCCCGCTTTGCGCAGATGCTGCTGAATGGCGGGACCTATGAAGGCCGGCGCTATCTCAAGCCCGAGACCATTGCACTGATGGCGTCGGATCACATCGGGCCGGAGACGAAGATCGCGCGCGACCAGAACTATTATCCCGGCGGGACGTCCGGCTTCGGCCTCGGCTTCGCCGTGCGCACCTCGGTGCCGCCGGCGACCTCCTGGCCGCTCGGTGAGTATCGCTGGGACGGTGTCGGCGGAACCTTCTTCTTCATCGATCCCGAAGACGATCTGTTCGGGATATTCATGGTGCAGACCCCGTCGCAGCGCGGCCGGATTCAGCTGGCGCTGAAG
>NZ_JBFULT010000741.1:0-3027 GCF_054049755.1 Bradyrhizobium sp. P5_C11_2 | reverse complement strand
GACGAACGCAGCGACTCTAGGCAGCAGCCCATCCGCATGCGCCTTTGCCGGCGACCTGGTCATGATCAACACCGCCAGGAGCATGTAGAAGATGGCAAGGCAAAAACTCGACAGAAGCGATGGCCACGGATCGATAAGTGACCCAATTCTGATGGCAACGCAAAGTGCCAGCAACATGAACCACATGCTGCCGAGCAGCTGCATTATCCACTCGTAAGACCGGTTTTTCGACAGGGCAACCGTGCTCATGGCTCACTTCACCCCGATGCTGGAGAATGTACGGACGAGATGCAGAAACGGACTGCCCCCCAGAATGACGAACATGGCTGGAAGCAGGAACAACACCATCGGAATAGTCAGCTTGGCGCCCAACTTGTGCGCCCTCTCCTCGAGGTCGGTAATACGTTCTCGCCGGAGGTCGATAGCGATACTGCGCAGAGCCATGCTCAGTGGCGTTCCGTATTGCAGGCTTTGGCTGACCATGGTGCCGAACCGGCGGAGCCCTTCCGACGTAGATGCCAATTTCTCGAATGCCTCGCTGCGATTTGGCAATATCCGGAGATCATCAAGAAGGCTGTACAAAACCCGGGACATGGCAGGATTGGTCTGTTTCATTTCTTCCGCTACTCGTTCCAGCGCGCTTTCCAGACCCATTCCCGCTTCGCTGCACACAACCAGCAAGTCGATCATATCCGGCGTGCCCAGCCGAATGCCGGCATTAAACCGCCGTCTCAGCACCAGCAGGATCAACCGCGGCCCCATGATTCCGATCACCACGCCAATGAGACTGAAGACCAGCACATCGATGAGCGGCTTCCCGAGAATCTGCGCAACAAACAAGGCGATGACCGGGAACAGGAACATGCTGACGGTCTTGAGACCGATCCAGATCGACAAGGCTCGATGAGGATTCAAACCTGACGATTGAACGATGGTTCGGAGCTGGTCCAGATTTTCCGCAGAGTAGAAGCGTCGATACCGCATGCCGAGCGACGAAAGCCAACCGGTCATGTCCTGGAGGGGCGCTGACCGGCCAGGAACACCCAGCACCGCGTTTGACACCCGCAGGTCCAACGCACGAATGTGTAGCTCGTGGATGATCAACACGAAGGTCGCAGTCGCAAGTACTATGGCCAGGGCCGCCAAACTGAGACCAAAGGTCATAGTTCTGTTTCCCTTCTGACCATCCAACGTATCACTAGGGACCCGATAATCACCGAGGCTGCTGCGTAAGCCAGGAGCCTGTTTCCCGTCGGATCATAGATCAGCAGATCGACTGTTACCGGATTGATCGTGTAGAGCAGCCCACCGACAATTATGGGCGACAATGAAAGCGCTCGTGAGGAAAAGATCACCTCTCCGGCCAGGGCCTTCGCGCGAGCAGCGAGCGCAACCCGCTGCCTGACAGTATCTCCCAGTGTTTGTAAGGTTTCGGTCAAACTGCCACCTGCCTTCAGTTGGACTGCAAGCGTGACCGCAAAGATCCCATACTCCGCTACTTGCGTTCGCCGATAGACAGCTTCGACAGCCTCCTCTGGGGGTCTCCCCATACTCACTTCGCTGCATACGATGGCAAACTGCCCAGCTGTCGGTTGCGGCATCTCGCGGGCGATGGTGCGAAATGCTTCGGTCACGGGTAGCCCGGATCGAACAGTACTTGTCACCAGCTGGATCGTGTCGGGCAGCTGTCGGAAAAGTTGATTGGCGAGACGATTTCGCTGCCATCCAAACAGACCTCGCACCACCATGATCGCGACAATTGCAGCCGCCGGGTACGCGTAGAGATCGGAAAATTTGAGCACGCTATTGGCATAAAGGATTGCAGCCGCTGCGACCACACCGGCAAACAGCACATACGCGGGGTGCCAAGCGTAAGCTATCCCAGCCTTGTAACTGACTATGCGGAAGAGAGGCTGCCAGCGGGACCCGGCCTCTAACCGACGAATGGAGGGCAGGTTCGCCAACTCTGAAACCGGCAGAGCTACCGCTAGCTGACGATCGATGCGTCGCTGTCGAGCGTCGAGCCACAACGTGATGGCTGCTGCGCATAGCAGGAGCACCAGGTCAATCGTGGTCAAGAATTCCGGCATTACAGCTGCCTCATAGCCTCAGTCCAGGCTCGATCAAGCCCATAATAGGAAAGACGACTCTTGAATTTTGGGACCGCGTGGGTGGACCTGTAGGTGCCCGATATCCGCCCGTGAACATCCTCTTGTTCGTACTCGAACAACGCGATGTCATTGGTGGTGATCACCTCGCCTTCCAGCCCGATCACCTCGCTGATCTGGATAACGCGACGCTGTCCATCCCGCATGCGCTCTACCTGCACGATGAGATCCAGCGCAGCGACGATCTGAGATCTGATCGCCCGCAGCGGCAGGTTCGGCTGCCCCATCTGCACCATGTTTTCAATACGGGTCATTGCGTCGCGGGCAGAGTTGGCATGCACCGTGGAGATCGAACCATCATGGCCGGTGTTCATCGCTTGCAGCATGTCAAACGCTTCGGCGCCGCGCACCTCGCCGACGACGATCCGATCAGGACGCATGCGCAGAGCATTCCAAACCAGATCGCGTTGTGTCACCTGCCCTGTGCCTTCTAGGCTGGGAGGCCGCGTCTCCAGGCTGATCACGTGCGGCTGTTGAAGCTGCAACTCAGCCGCATCCTCAATGGTGACAACGCGTTCGCTGTGATCAATGAACTGGCTCATGGCGTTCAACAGCGTCGTCTTGCCGGAACCGGTACCGCCAGAGACCAGAATATTGAGCCGGGACCGGGCGGCAATCTCCAGCAATTGTCCCATGGCCGAGGTGATTGAGCCGTTCTGGATCATCCCGGCCATGTCTAAACGGCGACTTGGAAATTTTCGGATGGAGATGCAGGGGCTGTGGATCGCCAGCGGCGGGAAGATGATGTTGACGCGGCTGCCGTCCGGCAGGCGGCAATCCACCATCGGACTGGATTCGTCGATGCGCCGGCCGACTTGCGCTGCAATCTTCTGTGCTACGGATGCGATGTGATCATTGT
>NZ_JBFULT010000740.1:0-3033 GCF_054049755.1 Bradyrhizobium sp. P5_C11_2 | reverse complement strand
GTTCTATGTCGCCTATTTTGCAACCGCCGCGTCGCTTGCGAGAGCAGATCAGACACTGCCTGCTCTCGCGGCCTGATCGGCTTCAGCGACCCCGCCCTAGAACTGATACCGCCGCAGCCCCCCATCCACCGGGATCACCGTCCCCGTGATGTACCGCGCCACCGGCGAGGCCAGAAACACCGCGAGCGCCGCGAGGTCCTCCGGCTCGCCCCAATAGCCGACCGGAATCTCTTCTTCCGCGAACCGCTCGCGATAATCCGGCGGGTAGTTGCGGCGGATCTGTTCGCTCATGATGCGGCCGGGCGGGATGCAGTTGATGGTGATGCCGTGCTCGCCGATCTCGCGCGACAGGCCCTTGGCCCAGGCGTGCACGGCGGCCTTGGCCGCGAACGCGGCGTTGAGGCCTTCCGGCTCGGACTTGCCGGTGATGTTGACGATGCGGCCCCATTTGCGCGCGATCATCTGCGGCAGCAGCGCATGCGCGATGCGGCGATAGCTGGTGAAGTTCAGCGCGATCGCTTCGTCCCATTTGCTGTCGGGCGCATCGACGGGAAGGGGGCGGCTGCCGCCGGCATTGTTGATGAGGATGTCGACATGGCCGAGCTCGCTCACGGCGAAGGCCGCGATCTTCTCCGCCGCGTCCTTCGCCATCAYGTCCTGCTCGAACGGTGTGATCAGCCCGCCGCCGACCTGCTGCACCAGCTCTGCGAGCWGGTCGGCCCGCCGCGCCACGCCCACGACGCGCACGCCTTCGGCAGCCAGGCCCTTGGCGATGGCGCGGCCGATGCCGATGCTCGCGCCGGTGACAACAGCGGTTTTCGATTTGAGCCCGAGGTCCATGGTCACACGCTCTCTTGTTTGCTTTTGCTTGTTGCTGTTCGTTTCCTGCCCGTCCCGCGGGCTTTGCGAATTGCCTGAGCGGGACGAGCAGTGGTAACCAAGAGGCGCAGCGAAGGAAACACGAAAAAGAAAAGGCTCACGAGATGGTCTGGGATCCGCAGCAATATCTGAAATTCTCCGGCCACCGGCTCCGGCCCGCAGTCGACCTCTTGATGCGGATTCCGGATTTTGCTCCGCGCCAGATCGCCGATCTCGGGGCCGGCGCCGGCAACGTGACAAAACTGATCAAGGAGCGCTGGCCGGATGCGACCGTGACCGGCGTCGAAGGTTCGGCCGAGATGGTCGCCGCGGGCCGCAAGGCCGCGCCGGACGTGGTCTGGTCACATGAAGATCTCGGCGCCTGGCGGCCCGCCAAGCCATACGACTTGATCTATTCCAATGCCGCACTGCACTGGCTGCCCAATCATGCGGCACTGTTTCCCTCGGTGATGGAGAAGGTCGTGCCCGGCGGCATGCTCGCGGTGCAGATGCCGCGCAACTTTCTGGCCCCCTCGCATGTGCTGATCGGCGAGACCGCGCTGAACGGACCCTGGCGGTCCAAGGTCGAGCATCTCGTCACCCCGCCGCCGGTCGAGGGGCCGGCCTTCTATCACGACTTGCTTGCGCCGCTGTCTGAGAACATCGACATCTGGGAGACCGAATATCTCCAGGTCCTCGAGGGCGAGAACCCCGTGAAAGAGTGGACCAAGGGCACCTGGCTGACGCGCTATCTCGACGTGTTGCAGGGCGACGAGAAGGCGGCCTTTGAGGCGGCCTATGGGATGCGGGTCGCGACAGCCTATCCGAAGAATGCAATGGGACAGACGCTGTTCCCGTTCCGGCGCCTCTTCGTGGTGGCCCAGCGCAAAGGTTAATGGCGCCGCCGCGATGCGGCATAAGCGCTCGCTTCGCGGGGCTGGAGCGGGTGCCGAGTTGCATATACACCAGCCGTCAAGATAGCTTGGCTGCGGCAAATTGGGCTTAGGTCTAGTTGTTCGGCTGGTGGATTGCTGCCACTACTGAAACCGTAAAATAAAAAAGACCCGGTTTCCGAGGTTGTTGGGGAGGTACTTCATGCGCAAGCTGCTGCTTTATGCGGTCGCGGCCGCCGCTATTCTTGTGGCCCCTGCCATTGCCCAGGCCCAAAACCCGATCGTCATCAAGTTCAGCCACGTCGTCGCCAACGACACCCCGAAAGGCAAAGGCGCGCTGAAGTTCAAGGAGCTCGCGGAGAAGTACACCGACGGCAAGGTCAGGATCGAGGTCTATCCGAACTCCTCGCTCTACAAGGACAAGGAGGAGATCGAGGCGCTGCAGCTCGGCTCGGTGCAGATGCTCGCGCCCTCGACCGCGAAATTCGCGCCGCTCGGCATCAAGGAATTCGAGGCGCTCGACCTGCCCTGGCTGTTCAAGGACGACCAGACCTACGCCAATGCGATGAAGGGCACGGTCGGCAAGTGGCTGTTCCAGAAGCTCGAGGCCAAGGGCATCACGGGGCTTGGCTATTGGGACAACGGCTTCCACATGGTCTCCTCCAGTCGCGCGCTGATGAAGCCTGCGGATTTCCAGGGGCTCAAGTTCCGCATTTCCGGATCGAAGATCGCCGACCAGTATTTCCGCCTGATCGGCTCGATCCCGCAGATCATGGCCTTCTCGGAAGTCTACCAGGCGCTCCAGACCGGCGTGGTCGACGGCTGCGAGAACACGGCGTCGAATTATTGGACGCAGAAATTCTACGAAGTGCAGAAGGACATCACCGTGTCCTATCATGCGCATCTGCAATATGCGGTCATCGTCAACTCGAAATTCTGGTCCGGCCTGCCGCCCGATATCCGCGCCCAGCTCGAAAAGGCGATGAACGAGGCGACCGACTACACCAACTCGATCGCGCGCCAGGAGAACGAGGACGCGCTGGCCGAGATCAAGAAGTCGGGCAAGACCACGCTGCACTATCTCTCCGACGCCGATCGCAAGGCCTGGCAGGAGGCGATGCAGCCGACATACAAATGGGCCAAGGGCCGGGTCGGGCAGGAGGTGCTCGATCTCGTCGCCAAGGAACTCGACGTCAAGATGAACTGACGCGCGTTCCGGGGAAACAACAATACGAACGGTCGGGAGTGTACGCACTCCCGGCCGTTTCGGTCTGATAAGGGG
>NZ_JBFULT010000739.1:0-3035 GCF_054049755.1 Bradyrhizobium sp. P5_C11_2 | reverse complement strand
CAATGACGGGGAGGGACAGCCCTTGTAGCCCGGATGGAGCGCAGCGAAATCCGGGGCAGGTGTATCCGCTGATGCGACGTTCCCGGATTGCGCTTCGCTCCATCCGGGCTACGGGAGCGGTGCTCCTGCCCAAACAAAAACCCCGGCCTTCCGGCCGGGGCTGATGTCGTCCACTCTGGCTATCGCTTAGTCGCGCTGGCCGAGGAGCTGCAGCAGCAGCGTGAACAGGTTGATGAAGTTCAGGTACAGCGACAGCGCACCGGTGATCGCCGCACGTTCGGCGATGTCACCGCCGGCCGAGGCGTAGCCGTAGATGTAGTCGTTCTTCAGCCGCTGGGTGTCCCAGGCGGTGAGGCCGGCGAACACCAGCACACCGACCACGGACACGATGAACTGCAGCATCGTGCTGGCCAGGAACAGGTTGACCAGGCTCGCGATGATGATGCCGATCAGGCCCATGAACAGGAACGAGCCCATCCCGGTCAGGTCACGCTTGGTGGTGTAGCCGTAGAGGCTCAGCGCACCGAAGGTGGCCGCCGTGATGAAGAACACCCGCACGATCGAGGTGTGCGTGAACACCAGGAAGATCGACGACAGCGAGATGCCCATCAGCGCCGCAAACACCCAGAACAGGATCTGGGCGGTCGAGGGGGCGAGACGGTTGATGCCTGCCGAAATCACGAACACCATGGCGAGCGGCGCCAGCATGAACAGCCATTTCAGCGGGCTCACGAACATCGCGTAGCCGAACGGCGTCAGGAACAGCTTGCCGACGCGGACGGCTTCCGGGGTCGGAACGTCGGTCACGGCGGCCATGTAGACGCCGAGCGCGGCAAGGCCGGTGATGGCCAGGCCAATGCTCATGTAATTGTAGATGCGCAGCATATAGGCGCGCAGGCCGGCATCGACCGTCGCGGCGTCGACACGCCCGGCGGCCCTGCCGAAAGGAGAAGCGTAGTTACGGTCTAGGTCCGACATGGTCGAATTCCCGTTGGTTGGCCGGTCCGGCATGAGGGTCGCCATGCCACCGGTTCGTCAAATTCTATCTCGGATACCGATGTSTGCCGACTAAATTYTGGCTCAYAATCGGGGSTCCGAACCCATCCGATATGTGGGAAACTAACACATTCGCTGCAACCGTCCACGCGCGGCCGAATGTCGCCCTTACCAGCAATCCGGCCGAGTAGACGTGGTTAACCGCAGGAATCGTGCGATTTCGCTACCGCACGGCGACCCGCTACCATTTGTCACAAATTCCGCAACACCGTGGCGGGCTTTTTGTTCAACGCCAGCAGCGTGCCGGCGAGCCCGAGCCCGACGGTGACGACGAGGGCGGCCGCGACCACGCCGGCCGCGCTTCCGGCCTGCCAGACGAAAGTGAGCGTCATCACCCGCGTCACGATCATCCAGGCCGCGATGCTGCCGGCAATCACGCCGAACACCGCGGTGGCCAGGCCGATCAGGAGGTATTCGAGGGCGTAGGCGCCGAGCAGCCRCAGCCGGGTCGCGCCCAGCGTCTTCAGGATCACCGCATCATAGACCCTGTGGCGGTGGCCGGCGGCGAGCGCCCCGCCCAGCACCAGGATCGCCGAGATCAGGGTCACCGCGCTGGCGCCGCGGATCGCCAGCGCGAGATTGGTCACGACCGAGCCGACCGTCTCCATCACCTCGCGCACGCGCACGCTGGTCACCATCGGATAGGCGTCCGCCACCTGCTTGATGATCTTGCCGTCGCCGGCCGCGTCGCCGCCGGCTTCCGTCAGCGTCGCGATGTGGGTGTGCGGGGCGCCCTTGAACGCGTTCGGCGAGAACACCAGGACGAAATTGATGCCGAGCCCCTGCCAGTCGATGTTGCGCAGATTGCTGATCTTCGCCGGGATGTCGCGGCCGAGCACGTTGACCACGACCTCGTCGCCGATCTTGAGGCCGAGCCCGTCGGCGATCTTCTTCTCCATCGAGACCAGCGGCGGGCCGGAATAGTCGACGCCCCACCACTCGCCCTCGATGACCTTGGAGCCTTTCGGCAGCTCGCCGGTATAGGTCAGGCCGCGGTCGCTTTGCAGCACCCATTCGGAATCGGTCGAAGGCTTCAGATCTTCGGCGCGGACGCCGCGCGCCGCGACGATGCGTCCGCGCAGCATCGGCACGTCCTCGACCTTCGCGTCGGGCACGATTCCGCGCAGATAGCGGTCGAACTGCGCCGCCTGCGTGCTCGGGATGTCGATGAAGTAGAAGGATGGCGCGCGCTCGGGCAGCGCCGCCAAAAACTGCCGGCGCAGATTGCCGTCGATCTGGGTGATGGTGACGAGCACCGCGAGACCCAATCCCAGCGACAGCACGACGGAGGGCGTCAGCGCGCCCGGCCGGTGGATATTGGCGATCGCGAGCCGCAGCATCGGCAGCCTGGTGCGCGGCAGCCGGCGCGCGATCGCCATCAGCAGGGCGGCAACGCCGCGCAACAGCGCGAACACGACGACGGAGGAGAGCACGAACACCGCGGCGATGCGCTTGTCGAACGACAGGCCGATCACGACGGCGACGAGCAGGGCGACGACGACGCCCATGAAGGCGAGATAGCGCCAGCGCGGCCGGTGCCATTCATTGCTGATGGTGTCGCGGAACAGCGCCGCGACCGGCACGTCGTGCACCCGCCCGAGCGGCCACAGGCCGAAGGCGAGCGCGGTCAAAAGGCCATAGACGAAGGACAGCGCGAGCTCGTCGGCATGTACGGCCGGCACCACCGGCAGCGGCAGCAGCTTCCCGAACAGGCCGACGATGGCGAAAGGCATTGCGGCGCCGAGCGCCAGCCCGATCACCGATCCGATCGCGGCAAGCAGGAGAACCTGCGCGAGATAGATGCCGAACACGTCGCGCCCGGTGGCGCCGACGGCCTTCAGGGCCGCGATCACCTCGAGCTTGCGGTCGATGTGGCTCTTCACCGCATTGGCGACGCCGACGCCGCCGACCAGCAGGGCGGCGAGGCCGACCAGCGTCAGAAACTGCGTGAATCGGTTGATATTGCGTTCGAGCTGCGG
>NZ_JBFULT010000738.1:0-3040 GCF_054049755.1 Bradyrhizobium sp. P5_C11_2 | reverse complement strand
GACCGGAGCCCCATTGGCCCATCGACATCGGGCGCAATGCTGGTTCGCCGATCATGCACGGCGACCTTAGCGGCCTGCACCGGATTGGATTTGCGGCATATCAAGTGGCTGCGTGCCGCCAGGTCGCAGGATGTGAAGCGAGCCACGCCCGCCTGTCCGCGCCGCCCGGCGCCGAAGCGAATCGGGCGTCAAGCGACTCAAAGCGTCGGCGACTGGTGCAGATAACGGTCGTCGAAATCGGCGAGCTCCAGAAATCGGGATTCGTCGAGCACCGTGACGCGGCCGCGGTGCAGCTCGACGATGCCCTCCTCACGCAATTGCTTGATCACGCGATTGGCGTGGACYGCGGTAATCCCCAGCGCTTCGCCGATCTGCTCCTGCGTCAGCGGCATGTCGAAACTGGCGCCGTCCACCCGGCCGATGATCCTGAGACGCTCGCGCAACTCGACGATGACGTGGGCGAGCCGTGCGGGCGCCGGACGCTGGCCGGCATTGACGATCCATTCGCGAAACATCGCGGCGTCGATCAGCGTGTCCCGCCAAAACATCTCGGCAACGCCCGGATTGCGACGGTGCAATCGTCGCAGCGTGTCGTGAGCGATGAAGCCCAGCGTGCACGGCGTCAGCGTCGAGAGGTCGTGGTCCATCACGTGCAGGAACAGGCTCATCAGGTCGGGGATCTCGCCGGGAATGTGCAAGGAAAGGATCTGGCGCTTGCCGCTCGCAATCGTCTTGGAGCGCGCGCAAAATCCCTCGACGATGAGGCAGCATTCGGTCGCCCGCTCGCCATCACGCACAACCGGCGTCTCCGCCGGGTACTGTCGCACCGCGATCGGAAGGGCTTCGATGTCTCTGACATCCTCCTCCGAAATACCGGAAGAGATGCGCAAACGCCTGACAAGCGCAGCGCGGATCGTATCGCCGGGCACGCGAGGTCGCTCCGTTGACATGGATTGGGACCATGGCGCCGGGACGCCACCGCAATGAAACCCGCGATGCGTCCGTCCGGTTCCAACAAAAGTTAAGGACGCGGCTTGCATCCGCATGGTTGGCTTCACGCCGGAAAGGCCAGGCCATGACCAAGAAACGCAATCGTACACGACCGGCGCTGTCGCTTCAGGAGCGCCTGAACAAGTTTACCCAGGAGGCCCGCGCCGCCGCCAGGAAGCTCCCGGCCGGTACCGAGCGCCGCACACTGCTGCAGAAGGCGCGCGACGCCGAGGAAGCCGCAGAGATGGAGCGCCTGCTGTCCTCACCCGACCTGCAGGGCCAGAAGTGATCGTCCCGCCGTTGCGTACCAGCAACTGCGCAGCGCTATACCGCTAGCGCTTCGCCATCAACTCGAGCGCCGGAGCAAAGCGCTCGGAGAATGTCAGCGTCTTGGCGTGGCGAACTGCGGCAAACGATGCCGAGATTCCTGCTGTGGCGACCGCGAGCAAGGCAATTACGAAAACCAGACGGCGCATTTCGGCCTCCTGTGTGAGCTCGACTATCCCACACAGATGGGGTGGCTCTGTTTCAGGACGGTTTCATCGGCGAGGAAAATGACTTCGCTCAAGCGGCTGTGRTGAGATCCGGCTCGCGGGGCCGCATGCCGTAACCAACTAATAATAGTCGCCGTTGTCCTGCCGCGGGCGCGAGCCTGGCCGGGAATTTCGCGCCAGGGATCACGATCGTGAATCGCAACACGGCTGCGACAGGCAGCATGTGCTGGAGTGCGAAGTCGTCGAGGAACACTCAAATGAAAGTCGTCATTCAGAAGCTCAATGGTCTATGGCACCTGATCATCGGCTCGTGCCAGATCCGAACGCCCTTCCTGGCAACCCAGGACCGTGCGCTGGTCGTCACTTACGCGCGGCGCGCTTATCCCGGCGCCAAGATATTCCAGCGCGACTGATGTGAGCGCCCGCAATTGGCCGTCCGCTCACTAGAAGCACGGGGTGTATCCGGTCCCCTGCAATCTCGCGACTTTTCCACCGGGGTCGACCGACCATTTGACGGAGATGCGCGTGGACCCGCAGACTAGGTTGAATTGCGTGTACTCGTATGTCATCTCCCGCGTGCCTGCGGGGCACGGACCGTAGTAGCTGATCGATCCTGACCGCGTTTCCGGCAACCTGCACAATGGGCGCGGCTGAGCGACATCCGTGAAACCGTCGTTGAGCAGAGCTGCTTTCAACACCGCCTCATCCGTCCCGTCGGGAAACCGCGCATTCAAGGCCGCCGTCATCGGTCCATCGCGGTCACTTAACGGCGAAGCCAGCGGCTCTGCGAGAATCCTGGGCGGAGCCCAATTGTAGGTGAGCGACAGCTTCAGTGCGTATCCGGTGATCGCGAAGAACAGCGAATAGAGAATGACGGTGCGCATCCATAGAGCCGCCTCTCCCGGGAGTGCTGGCAGACGCGAGCTCAATCCGCCGCAAACCAATCCGAACGAAACCATCAGCAGCAGGATCGCGACCGGCACGAGGTATGAATAGCTGGCCAGCCACCACACCAGGACGCCGGCCAGCAAGCTGACGAGCAGCGCCCGGGCATCTCTGCGAAGAATGGCAATGAGCGGTGGAATGGCCGCCATCATCGTGAAGATGAGAACGCCCTGATGAGGCCACATCGCTGTTACCTGAGATTCCCGCGCCTAATCATCCTCCGCCGGCCCGCACCAGCCGGGCAGATAGATCGCATCCTTGCTCTTGGCCGCGGACATCGCCTTCTCCAGCGCCTTGTCGAAATTGGCGTCGACCGCCTTGCGCGTCAGTTTTCGGCGCAGATAGTCGGCCCACAGGAATTCGGAGAACGGCGTGGTGTCCTTGGCGAAGCCGCCCAGGCGGCGGAGTTCGCCGGCGAGGCTGCGGAAGGGATCGTCCTTGAGGTCGACGACCGATTTCGGCAGGTCGCGGAACGGCCGGCGCTCGCCCTTGGCGTCGTAAGGATAGACCCAGCGCTTGTTGTCCATCACGCCCCAGAACGCCTCGCGCTCGACCATCCTGAGATCACCGACCACGGTCACCAGCACCTCCTTGATGCCCTCGTCATGCAG
>NZ_JBFULT010000737.1:0-3052 GCF_054049755.1 Bradyrhizobium sp. P5_C11_2 | reverse complement strand
GCGCTGCACCAGGTGCGGATCGACCAGGGCGCGGCCGATGCGCTGATCGGATGCGACGTCGTCGTCAGCTCCTCGCCGAAAGCGTCCGGCACCTACCGGCGCGGCACGCGTGCCGCCGTCAACACGGCGGAGATGCCGACCGGCGACGTCGTCCGCTTCCGCGACGCCGATCTGGCCTCGCCCGCCCGCCTGCGCGCGATCAGCCGCGTGATCGGCGACGGCAATCTCGACAGCATCAACGCGAACGGACTCGCCGAACGCCTGCTCGGCGACGCCGTCTATGCCAACATCATCATGCTCGGCTTTGCCTGGCAGCACGGACTGGTGCCGATCTCGCTGCCGGCGCTGCTGCGCGCGATCGAGCTCAACGGCGTCGCGGTCGAACGCAACAAGCAGGCGTTTGCCTGGGGCCGGATCGCGGCCGCGGATCCGGACTTCCTGCCGACATCGGACGGCGCGCCGGCACGAGAGACGCTCGATCAGCTCATCGACCGGCGCACCGAATTTCTCACCGCCTATCAGGATGCCGCCTACGCGGCGCGCTATCGGGCAACCGTCGCAAAGGTCCGCAACGCGGAGGCCGCGCTGAACAGCGAGGTGCTGACCGACGCGGTTGCGCGCGCCCTGTTCAAGCTGATGGCCTACAAGGATGAATATGAGGTGGCGCGCCTGCACATGCGGAGCGGCTTCCTCGACGAATTGAAGCGTGAATTCGAGGGCGATTTCAGGGTGAATTACCATCTTGCACCGCCCTTGCTGCCCTCGAAGCGCGACGCCCGCGGCCGTCCGCGCAAGCGCGCCTTCGGCCAGTGGATCCAGATGCCGCTCGAAGTGCTGGCGCGGTTGAAGGGTTTGCGCGGCACGCCGTTCGATCCGTTCGGCTACACGGCGGAACGGCGCGCCGAGCGGGAGCTGATCGCCTGGTACGAGGAATTGATCGCGCAGATGCTCGAAGGCCTCGACGCCACGCACCTGCCTGACCTCATCGCGATCGCCAGGGCGCCGATGGATATCCGCGGCTATGGCCCGGTGAAGGACGCCGCCATTGCGAAGGTGAAGACCGAGGTGGAACGGCTGCTCGCGGCTTCCGCGGCGTCGCCGTCACCAAAAATGCGGGCCCACGGTTGACGCAAAGCCGGCGAGGCCTCAGCCTCGCCTCCTTGAAGGAGCACCCTCATGGTGCCCCTGCAATCGGGTGACGCATCATGGATTTTGACCAGTTGACCCTGACCCAGGCCGCGGCCGAGCTTCGCGCCGGAAAAGTCACGAGCACCGCGCTCACCACGGAAGCCCTTGCCCGCGCCAAAGCCAACACGGATCTCAACGCCTTCGTCACCGTGGACGAGGCCGGCGCCCTGAAGGCCGCGGCTGCGTTCGACGCAACGGGCGACAAGACAAAACCGCTCGGCGGCGTTCCCATCGTGATCAAGGACAACATCGAGGTGGCCGGCTTGCCCTGCAGCGCAGGAACGCCGGCGCTCATGAGCTTCGTCCCGAAAGGCGACGCCCCCGTGGCAGCAAGGCTGCGTGCCGCCGGCGCGATCATCATCGGCAAGACCAGCATGCACGAGCTCGCCTTCGGCATTTCCGGCTACAACACCGCGTTCAAGACCGGCTCCGAATACGGCGTGCGCAATGCCTATGACAGGCGCCTGATCGCGGGCGGTTCGTCCTCCGGAACGGGGGCCGCGATCGGCGCGCGGATCGTCGCCGGAGGCCTCGGCACCGACACCGGCGGCTCGGTCAGGGTGCCTGCCGCACTGAACGGATGCGCCTCGCTGCGTCCGACCGTCGGACGCTATCCGCAAGACGGCATCGCGCCGATCTCCCACACCCGCGACACCGCAGGGCCAATGGCTGCGACCATGGCCGATGTCGCGTTGCTCGACCGCGTCATTGCTGGCGGTGAGCCCGTTGCGCCGGCCGATCTGAAGCAGGTCCGCATCGGCATCGTGAAGACCATGCTGGCCAATCTCGATGCCGACACCGAAGCCRCCTTCCACGCGGCGGTCGCGCAGATGAAAGCGCAGGGCATCACGATGATCGAGATCGAGATGCCGCAACTCGCCGAGCTCAACGGCCAGGCCAGCTTTCCCGTCGCGCTGTACGAGGCCTATGACGACCTGGTCGCCTATCTCGCACACACCGGCACCGGTATCACCGTCGAAGCGCTGGCAAAGGAGATCGCCAGCCCCGACGTGAAGGGCACCTATGACGGCCTGGTGATCCCGCGCGAGCTGTTCGGGCCCGACAACACGCTGGTCGATGCCAAGCCGGTTTATGACCACGCAATCAAGACCGCGCGCCCGGCGCTGCAAGCGCTCTACGAGAGCACCTTTGCCGGCAACAGGCTGGACGCCATCGCCTTCCCGACCACGCCACGCGTCGCCATTGCCTCCGGTCCCGACTCCAGCAGTCTCGAAAATTTCGGCCTGTTCATCCAGAACACCGATCCCGGCAGCAATGCCGGCATTCCCGGCATCCAGATTCCGATCGCGCTTGGCGCCACGAGCCAACTGCCTGTCGGTCTCGAACTCGACGGCCCGGCCGGAAGCGACCGCCGGTTGCTTGCGATCGGCATCGCGCTCGACGCCGTATTCGGACGGCTGCCGCCGCCGTCGCGCTAGAGCGTTGCGGGTCCGAGATCCTTGTAGGGTGGGCAAAGCGAAGCGTGCCCACCTCTTGTAGATTCGCAGGAAGATGGTGGGCACGGCGCAAGCGCGCCTTTGCCCACCCTACGGTGTGCCGCCGCGCCAGTCATGAATACGGATTGATCAGCTTCTGCTGTTCGGCGCTGTGGTGCACGAGCATGTCGATGAAGGTCCTGACCTTCGCCGACAGATGATGCTTGTGCGGATAGACCGCGTTCATCGACATCTCGACAGGACGATATTCGGGCAGGAGCCGAACGAGGTGACCGGCTTCGAGATCGTCCCGAATGAGAAACCCGGCCATCAGACAGACCGCGGCGCCTTGCAGCGCCACCTTCCGCAAGGCCTCACCGCTGTTGGTGATGAAGCTGCCGGAGATCCGTACCGATGCCGGCGCGCCC
>NZ_JBFULT010000736.1:0-3053 GCF_054049755.1 Bradyrhizobium sp. P5_C11_2 | reverse complement strand
GACCGGGACTGGTCCGGCGATGGCCGCTACCAATGCAATGGACAGGCAGGCGCGCGCGTGCCTGGGCCGTGCCGTTGAAGCTGGGTTGATCATGATTGCGCCTCCAAGCGCCGGCCTCCGCGGCTATTTCTGCGCGTCGAGAAATCGTTCGACGAGCGGTGACCACATCGGGATCGTGTCGGGCGAGCCGACGAAGAAATGCCCTTCATTGCCGAAGGGCGGCATCAAATGATACTCGGCCCGGCCGCCGGCCGCGGTGAAGGCCTCATGCATGCGCTTCGACAGGGCCGGGCCGAAGAACGTGTCGTTCTCGATATAGAACCACAGCATCGGCACCCGCGAGGTTCGGCCGAAATCCGCGGTCGCTTCGACCAGCTTGTCCGGCGCACAGTTGTTGTTGGGCTTGCCGTCGACGCGTCCGCCGCGACCCGCCGCGAAGGTGATGATGGCTTTGACCTGCGGCGGGTTCACGCTGGACAACGCGATCGAGGCCCAGCCGCCGGCGGACTGTCCGATGACGACGACGTCCTTCGGGACGACGCGTTTCTCGGCAACCATGTAGTCGATGATCCAGAGATCGGCCTGGGCCACCGCAAGCCCGGCATCGTGGAAGTTCGGATTGGTGCACTTGCCGACCTTCGAGAAGAACGGCCCATAGAGCCCGTGTTCCGGAATGTCGATGGCGGCTGCACCATATCCGGTGCCGACCGGCGCCACGACGAGGTAGCCGCGCTTGGCGAACCACTTCGCCGCGTCGCGGAATTCCACCAGCGGAAAGAAGCTGCGATCGACCGGTTTGAGCGACACGCCATGGTTCATGATCGCCAGAGGGAAGGGACCGTCGCCGACGGGCCGCGCCACATAGGCGAACATCGGAAGCGGCAGCGGCAGCGCCCACACCTCCTCCTGGATCGGAACATTGTCCTCGGCGCGCGCCGGAGCGAGCGGCCAGATCAGGAGGAGCAACGCCGCCACGATTGGCCCGAGCGTCGGTGTATCGCGGAGATTCATACGTGCCTCCTTCAAGCGGCGAAGGTGCTGGCCACGATGATCGGGCCGAGCACGGTCAGGACCACGTTGCCGACGGCGTAGGGCACGGCGACGCCGAGCACCGGCGTCTGGCTCTCGGCAACCTCGCAGGCCCCGGTCACGGCGGCGTCGACCGTCATAGCGCCGGCCAGCGCGCCACAGATGATGACCGGATTCATGTGCAGCACGCGATGAGCAAACAAGGTCGTCACGATCAGCGGCACCAGCGTGACGACGAGGCCCATGCCGACCAGCAGCATGCCGTGCGACTGGATCGCGACCCAGGCCGCATGGCCGTTGCCGAGCCCGATCGCCGCGATGAAGCCTCCAAGCCCGAGATCGCTCAGCGTCTGCTGCGCTGCGGGCGGCATTGCACCCAGCGTCGGCCGTCGTGACCGCAGCCAGCCGCAGAACAGCCCTGCAATCAGGGCGCCGCCGCCACCGCCCAGTGTCAGGGGCACCGACCCGATCTTGACGCTCGCGAGACCGGCGAGCAGGCCCACGGCGATGCCCGCGGCAAGGAATGCAATGTCGGTACGATCTTCGGAGCGCAGGATCTGTCCGACATGGGTAGCGGCGCGCTCGATGTTGCGGGTGCTGCCGACCAGCGTCATGACGTCGCCGACATAGACGCGGGTGTCCGCGCTCAAGGGCACCTCGCGTTCCATCCGCGTCAACCTGCGCAGGAAGACGCCGCGCGCGTTGTCGCCCACGCGTTCGGCCACGTCCTTGACCGAGCAGCCATGGAGCTTGCGGTTGTCGACGAGGACATCGGCCACATTGCCGGGAAGGGCCTTCAGGATCTCGTCGGCGTCGATTTCGGCGCCAATGATCGGTTTTGCAGCGACGATGGCCGCGGTTCGTCCCGCGATGACGATATCGTCGTCCGCTTCAAGAACGGTGTCGCGATGCGGCTCGACATCGACGCCCCGGCGCACGATCCGCTCGATTACGCTGCGGCTGCCGATCTCGCCTTCGACAGCGCCGACGGTCCGTCCGGCCGCTGTCGACACCCGATAGGCGCGAGCCTGGAATTTTCGATAGTGCAGGTTTTCAGTCTGCGGCGGATTTCCTCCCGACAGCTCCGCTTCCAGCTTCGCGGCTTCCGCCTTTAGATCGATTTGCATCAGCCTCGGCGCGACAAACGGCACGAACAGAAGCGTAAGGATGTAACCAAGGACGTAAGTCACGGCATAGCCGGCGGCGATGTTCGCCTCCTGCTGCTCCAGCGCATCCTTGGCGAGCCCGAGCTGGGCCAGCGCGCCGGACGCCGTGCCGATGACTGAGGATTGCGTCAGGGCTCCCGCAGCAAGACCCGAAGCGGTGCCGGGACCGAGCGCGAACGCATTGGCAAATATGAGAACGACGACGAGGCCGGTGGCTCCAAGCACGAGCGCGAGCGCAACCTGCGCCAAGGTTCGGATGCTCAGCGAGGCAAAGAACTCCGGACCCGACCGGTAGCCGATCGTGAACACGAACAGGCTGAAGAGAATGATCCGCAGCAGGGACGGAAACGTGAAGGTGCCGAGCTGCCCGATCAGGACAGCCACGATGAGCGTGCACGCCGTGGTGCCGATCGCAAAGCCGTGGACCCGGACACGGCCAAGAATGGTGCCGAGCGCGACCGACAGCAGCAGGAAGATTTCCGGAGCGGTGGAGATGATCCACCTGACCGTGCTCATGGCGCATGCCTTCCAGCAATGTGCGCCAAATCTGGTTGGTGAAACCCGGCGATGCTTGATCCAGATCAATCCTTGCCGCCGGCACGCCGCTCCCTGTGGAGCCGTGCAGGATTGCAGAACCCGGCGTCTCGGACATGAGCACGATGGATACCACAGCTGCTTCGTCGATACGCCGCGACGAAACRGTACCGATCGCGCTGCTGCTGGCCTTCGCCGGTGGCTATCTCGACGCCTATACGTGGATCGTCCATGGCGTGATGGCTAACGCGCAGACCGCCAATCTCGTCCTGCTGTGGGTCTATGGTTCGATCGGCGACTGGACGAAGGCGCTCCACTTTGTCC
>NZ_JBFULT010000735.1:0-3060 GCF_054049755.1 Bradyrhizobium sp. P5_C11_2 | reverse complement strand
CCATCCTGTCGGCCTATGGCCGGCCCGAGATCGCCTGGAACACGATCGCGAACGAATTTGCCGAAGAGCTTGCGCCGCTGCCGCCGCGAGAGCTCGCAACCGCGGTTCTGGCTTTCGCGCGAAACTTCTGGGCCAATGCGGAAGCCGCGTGGCGGATGAAGCTCGCCGAGGCCCGGCACCTCACGGTCAAGGGCGGCTTCGCCGCGCTCGCGGCCGCCGGCCACCGCGCCCTGCCCGACGATCTCGCCATTCGCCTCGCCGACCGCTTCACCACCTATCGCGAGGAGGAGATGTTCGTCTTCCCCGGCGCGCACGACGCCATCGACAGGCTGAAGGCGCTCGGCATCAAGCTCGCGCTGGTGACCAACGGCGCCGCCGACACGCAGCGCGCCAAGGTCGAGCGCTTCGAGCTGGCGCACCGCTTCCACCACATCCAAATTGAGGGCGAGCACGGCTTCGGCAAGCCCGAGGAGCGCGCCTATCTGCACGCGATGGAGGCGCTCGGCGTCACCGCCAAGGACACCTGGATGATCGGCGACAATCTGGAATGGGAAGTCGTGACGCCGCAGCGCCTCGGCATCTATTCGATCTGGATCGACGTGCATGGCGACGGCCTGCCCGAAGGCTCGACCGTCAAGCCCGATCGCATCATTCGTTCGCTGACCGAACTCGTGCCGGACCAAGTCTGACGCAAAATATCGACAAACAACCCCATGCACAGTAGACGGCTGCTGCAAAATCAAGGGCTTACGGATTTCACGAAATCCTTTGACCCGTCGGGCAAAACAGGCGCATGATGCCAACATCGCGGCGCATGGGACGGAAAAGCCCCTGCGCAACCCATCGCGCAGGCGCCTTGGCCTCCGTCATGGTCCCGCTTCCGGCTTGAAGCTCCGTCGTCGGCGCTTCAGCAGCCTGGCAGCGGATGCGCGCTGCCGCAGCACATCCACTGATCCCGCATCTTGCGATCGGCGTGTCATGCCGGCTTGCTAGCTTCTTAAGTCAATCAACCCGAAAGGACCATCCATGGAACTGAAAGCCGGCGATATCGTCATGCTGAAATCCGGCGGCCAGCCGCTGACCGTCGCGAACGTAAAAGGCGACGACGTGAACTGCCTCTGGATGGGCGCGGAAGGCGACCTGTTTCGCGAGACCCTGCCGCTCGCCGTGCTCGAACGCCTGGAGGAAGTGGACGAGGACGACGACGAGGACGACGAAGACGAGGAGTAGGACCGCCTGAGACGTCCTCCGCAATCCTCAACAATCCCGACGCGGAGACCCCCCAGCCCTCCCCCGCAAGCGGGAGAGGGAGCCCAGTGCCGATGCCGACGCATCGTGGGCTAACCCCGAACGCCACAGCACTTCGGCGGCGGCTTGCAATGGTTGCGGTTGTCGGGCGTCCACTCGCAGTCCGGCGGCAGGACGTTCTTCCTGACGAATTCCCGCACCGTGGCGCCGGCGCGGTTCACGAGAGGAACATCCGGTTCGGACGCGGGAGCTGCGGCGGCGGGCGCCGGCGCGCGCGAACGGGCGACCGCCGGGACGGGGCCGATGCGGGTCGCGACGGCAGTGCCGGTCGACATCGATCTGCCGTCCGGCGCGAGCGTGTAGTTCCAGGTCCCCAGGCTGTTGGTGTAAATCAGGACGTCGCCGGAGCAAGTCCAGGTGCCCTGCACGCAGGCGGGATGCTCGCTGCACAGCGCCCGTCCGTCGGCCTTCACCGAGCCTCGGTTGCCGCTGCCGGAATGCCGCCACTCCCCGACGAACTTTCCGGCGCAGCTCGACGGCGGAGCGGCAAGCGCCGGCGCGATGGGCATCAGCAGCAGCGAAATCGCAATCAACAATCGCATTATGGTCTCCCCCCGAAAAACCCTCGGATCCTACCTATCCACCTCCGGGCGTGCCAGCGTCGCTCGCCGGTAAAGTTTAATGGGTCCGCTCTTATCACGGTGACCGTGCACGCAATCTCCGTCTCATCATCACGCGTGAAACGAGCGTGATCTGACAACGCCCTTGCCTTACTTGAAGTGAAATACCTCACAACCTGCAATCCGGGATTGCGCTAGCCTCGCTCCATGGGGCGTGGAGTGAGTTGGAGGCGACAATGGAGCAGGACCTTCCAAAGGAAGCAGCGCGCACACAACCCCCGGCCGGCGCGTGGCAGAGAATCCAGTCCTGGGATAGCCGCCTGTCAGTGACCAAGGGACTGACGGCCGTCACCCTGCTGACCGGCTTCCTGGGCGGATACTTCCAGTATCTGAATTCCTACGAGCAAAAGGTCGGAGAGCAAGCCAAAGCAGACATGCAGAAGGCGACCGACACCTTCATCGAAATTTCGAACGCGTTCGCCGAAGTGCAGATGCTGCAAGAGAGCATGCTGCCCGAGCAGTTCGGTTCGCTGAAGGCGCAAGCAAGTCCCGCCTTCATACCCATCGACGCGAAGACGCTCGAACCATTCTCCGACTATTGGAAAGCACGCACATCGTTGCGGCGGAACGGCGCCATCTTCGCACGCAAGGCGGAGATCTACATCGATTGGCCCAGCGACATGGGCCGCGATGCGGCAGCGGAGCACACCCTTGACCAGGATCCCCTGACGGCAACGCTGCTCACCAAGTACAATTTCGATTGCGACGCCGAAGCCAACCTGCCGCAGTTCAAGGGTGCGATCTACAGCGGAGGCGATCCAGGGCGCCCCAGCGAAGAACTCTGTAACGACCCAACGGCCAATGGACTGAAGGCCTATGTCGATCTCTGTGCCAGGCTGCCGGGCGGGGCGATCGATCCCCTGCAGAAGGTCGTCGCCGTCAACTGGTGGAGCGCCAAGCACCACGTTCTGGTGATGCATCATTGCTTCGAGGCGCTGCGCGGCCAACCGAACCCGCTGCAAGCTCCGGCATCGGGCAGCGATGTCCCCAACGATCGCAAGCTGGAGACCATGAAGCCGCGGGACAGCAGCGAGCACAGGTTGCAGCTTCAGGCCCGTCGGCTCGACGCGTTCATGACGCTGACGATGGCGCAGCTGGACCGCATCAGGGTGCGATACCGTCCCACCGGCTT
>NZ_JBFULT010000734.1:0-3062 GCF_054049755.1 Bradyrhizobium sp. P5_C11_2 | reverse complement strand
CCGCCGGTGGTGTCGATCTCGACGGTGCGGGCGACGCCGAGCGCGCCCGGYGTGTTGCAGGCGGCGCGCGCCGGCTGGGGCGCTTGCTTCGGCGGGGGCGGATTGACGAAGGCGGGCGGCGTGGCTGCTGCTGCCGGAGCTGCGGCGGGTGCCGCAGCTGCCGGCGTCGCCGCGGGTGCAGCCTGCGTGGCGGCTGCCGGCTTCGCGGCCGGGGTCTGCGACCATGCTGCGCCTGTCATCGCCAGAGACATTGCGCTTGCCAAAATCAGTCCTGCCGCCACACGCATGGTGTTGTCCTCGAGATTGATCCCGTTGTTTCACCGTGGCTTTTCGCCTGCGGCAAAACCATCCTGCCCAAGATATCTTAGCGCTGATCCTAGCCTAGATGGTGGGCACTCGCCATTGCAACGGCTGTTTGGCGCTTCGCCACAATTGTGCCCAAGCGCGTTGGGGTGCGGCGTGTCAACTGTCGGCCAGCGCCTTCGCGACTGCGGTCTTGATTCGGGTGTCGGTCGGCTCGACGGCGGAGGAAAACACCTCGGCGATATAGCCGTCGCGGCCGATCAGGTATTTGTGGAAGTTCCAGCGCGGAACCTCCTTCGGCCGCGCCTCAGCCGCCCATTTGTAGAAGGGATGCGCCTTCGGCCCGACCACGACGGCCTTTGCGGCGATCGGGAAGGTAACGCCGTATTGGTGGTGCGCTGTCTCCGAGATCTCGCTGGTGCCGCCGGGTTCCTGGCCGCCGAAATCGTTGGAAGGCACGCCGATGACGTTGAGCCCACGTGCGCGAAACTCGCTCCAGAGCTCCTGCAGCCCCGCATATTGCGGGGTGTAGCCGCACAGCGAGGCGGTGTTGACCACCAGCAGCGGCCGGCCGGTGAAGGCCGCAAGGCGGATGTCATCGCCGGACAATGCGGGGAAGGAGAAGGCGTAGGCCGATATGCGGCTCATGCCGCCGTCGGCGAACGCGCGCGTTGCGGATGCGCCTGTTGCGAGAAGCGCGGCGAGCATGGTCCTGCGGTTCAGCATGGCGACGTCCCCCGACGTGATCCGGGACCCACTCTACTCCGCCGCTGCGATCGGCCTGCTCAACACCGCGTTATCGGACGCGGCGAATCATTCAGTACAGGCGCACGATGAAGTCGGTGCCTTCGCCGGTCTCGCCCTGGTTGATGCCCTGATCGGAGACGATGATCGAGCCGCCGCTGGTCAGCATCTCGTTGATCTTTGCCATGGTGTCGGCGGGGATGGAGACGCGGTCGAGCGCCTCGGCCGGGCTATTCGGGGTGACGGCCACCGGCTTTGCGGCGACGGGGATCACGGCGGCGCCGTGCTGGCGGCGCGTCATGCGGCCGTCTTCCTCGCGCGCGGCGGAACGTGCCGACACGGGCATCGATACCACCGACCAATGCAGCGCATTGGTGTCGGTCTTGTCGACCTCGGCGGTGAAGACATGGGTGCCGAGCGGGCGATCGCTGGCGGCGATCGTCACCGGCACCTCGAACAGCGGCGCAAAGTTCTGCCGCACATAAAGTTTGGAGTCCTTGCGGCTGATGAAGACCGCGATCTGGCCGGCCCGCTTCGGCACGTCCGGCTTCGCGGCGGGCGCGGGATCGGCGACGCGGGTCTGGTCCTTCTTGGCGTCCGGCGAGGCGGATTGCGCAGGCGTCGTTGCCGTCACCGTTGCGTCAGGCTTCTTGCCGGTCTCGGCCGGGGCCGGCTCAGACTTGGCGGTCTCAGGCTTGGCTGCCTCGACCTTGTCCGCGGACTTGTCGTCGGCGGTCGTCGCCTTGGGCGCTTCAGCAACCTCGGAGGGCTTCGCTTTAACAGTCGCGGCGTCGGCCGGCTTGGCGGCCTCTTCGGATTGAGGCTTCGCCGCCTCGGCGGTTTCGGTCTTGTTTTCGGTGCTGGCCGCCTCGTCGCGAGCCGGTGCGCTGCCGGTCGTCGCATCCGACATCACGGCGTGGCCGACCGTCGAACGCAGATCGAGCACGGCGTCCGCGCTGGCCGTCTTCGTCTCGACCGGCTTCGCCTCGGTGATTTTGGCGTCAGTCGCGCCCTTGTCCGCCTTGTCGCCAACAGTCGTCGTCGGTTGGAGGCTGGCGGCAGGCTGCGGCGGCATCCGCGTAGAGGCGAGCAGGGGATGCGAGAAGTTTTGCGGCGTCATCTGGCCGGGCGAGACGATGACGCGCGCGCCCATCCTGGTCCAGTTCCACATCTTCACCGCGAACGCCATCGGCATGCGGATGCAGCCGTGCGAGGCCGGATAGCCCGGCAGCACGCCGGCATGCATCGCGACGCCGGACCAGGTGATCCGCTGCATGTACGGCATCGGCGCGCCGCTATAGATGTTGGAGTKGTGGAATTTGTGCTTCTGGATGACGCTAAACACGCCCATCGGCGTCGAATGGCCCTTCATGCCGGTCGACACCGGAGATTCCGCAAACACGCCGTTGGTGTCGTAGACCGTGACCTTCTGCCGGTCGATCGAGACGACGATGACGAGCGGCCCTTGCGGCTTTATACCGGCTTCCTTTTCGGCGACGACGTCCTTCTTGCCGGTCGCGCTGCGCTTCTGCGGCTTTTGTCGCGGCTCTTCGGGATACCGCTCATGGCGGCCGTAGGACCCGTCGGAATAATCCGTCCAATAATAAAACGCTGCGTCCGCCTGGTTCGCCGTACAGATCACACCTGCCGCCGTCAAAATGGCGACCTGCCACAGCCGTGCCGGCTTGGCAGAAGAACCGGACCCGTTCACGCTATTCATTCCTCGAATCCACAATCCAAATCAGACATTAGTCTCGCAGAGGGGATACGCGTTCACCAGCAAAGTGGTTCTGCCGTCAGCTACATTTGTTCAGTACGTAGCAAAAAAGCCTCACGGAGCGGTAAACGGCGGCCGCGATCGGTTGCCCGTCGCCTTCCTCAGCCGCGTTCGGATGCCTACATTAC
This sequence comes from Bradyrhizobium sp. P5_C11_2, assembly GCF_054049755.1. Classification (NCBI taxonomy): domain Bacteria; kingdom Pseudomonadati; phylum Pseudomonadota; class Alphaproteobacteria; order Hyphomicrobiales; family Nitrobacteraceae; genus Bradyrhizobium; species Bradyrhizobium sp. P5_C11_2. Next base: position 110 of record NZ_JBFULT010000734.1, on the reverse strand, counting down.
GGGAACGCGTCACCGGAGAACTTCATGTCATCCCGTTTCCCCGGTCTTTCCGGCATCCGTTTGAAAGACCTAGCTTTATTCGCCTTGCTCTTGGTCGTGCCGGCAACTGC
>NZ_JBFULT010000733.1:0-3068 GCF_054049755.1 Bradyrhizobium sp. P5_C11_2 | reverse complement strand
CGTTGACATGGATCGTTCTGGCGTCGTTCCCGTTCTACATCGGAATTTCCGCCGGCGCCGCGCCGCTGTTTCGCCGGCGACTCGATGAGAAGTTCAATCGCGGCTCGGAGAACCAGGCCTTCCTGGTCGAAAGCGTCACGGGCGTCGAGACGCTGAAAGCGATGGCAGTTGAGCCCCAAATGCAACGCCGCTGGGAGGAGCAACTCGCCGGCTACGTGGGGGCGAGCTTCCGCGTACTCAGCCTGAACAACACGGCGAGCCAAGCGGTCCAGATGATCAACAAGCTGGTCACGGCCGCAACGCTCTACTTCGGCGCCAAGTTCGTGATCGGCGGCGACCTGACCGTCGGAGAGCTGGTGGCGTTCAACATGCTGGCGGGGCGGGTAAGCATGCCGGTGCTTCGGCTCGCGCAGATGTGGCAGGATTTCCATCAGGCCCGGCTGTCAGTCGATCGTCTCGGCGACATTCTCAACACCATCCCGGAGCCAAGCTTCAGTTCGGCCCGCGCCGCGCTGCCGGCGATCCGCGGCAAGGTCGTATTCGAGCACGCGACCTTCCGCTACCGCGCCGATGGCCCCGAGGTGCTGCACGACGTGTCCTTCGGCGTCGAGCCCGGCCAGGTCGTCGGTATCGTTGGCTCTTCGGGCTCGGGCAAGAGCACCATCGGCAAGCTGATCCAGCGTCTCTACGTGCCGGAGAGCGGACGCGTACTGGTCGACGGCGTTGACCTCGCGACGGTCGACCTGACCTGGCTTCGGCGTCAGATCGGCGTGGTTTTGCAGGAGAACGTGCTCTTCAATCGCTCGATTCGCGAGAACATTGCGCTCGCCGACCCGGCCATGCCCATGGAGCGCGTCATCGAGGCGGCGTCACTCGCCGGCGCTCACGACTTCATCCTGGAGCTGCCCGAGGGCTATGACACCATCGTCGGCGAACGCGGCAGCAGTTTATCCGGCGGGCAGCGCCAGCGTGTCGCGATCGCTCGCGCACTCATCACCAACCCGCGTATCCTCATCCTCGACGAGGCTACCAGCGCGCTTGATTACGAAAGCGAGCGCGCCATCCAGCAGAACATGAGACGGATCGCCGCCGGCCGGACTGTGTTCGTCATCGCGCATCGGCTCTCGACCGTGCGCAATGCGAACCGGATCGTTACACTCGAGCATGGCCGCATCGTCGAGGATGGTAGCCACGATGAGCTGATCCGCTCGAATGGGCGCTACGCAAACCTCCACTACCTGCAGGCCGGTATCCATGACGTCCGCTAGCCGAAATATCGTTCCGTTTCCGAGAGCCGAGGTTCGACGGCGCGAGCACGAGATTGCATTTCTGCCCGCGGCGCTCGAGATCACCGAATCGCCGCCGTCGCCGATCGGTCGCGCGATCGGGGCGAGCATCATCGCGGTCTTTTGCGTCGCGCTGTTGTGGGCATCGTTGGGCAGCGTCGATATCGTCGCCACCGCGACAGGCAAGATCGTGCCTGGCGGGCGTACCAAGCTGATCCAGCCGTTCGAGACGGGCGTTGTCCGCGCCATCCACGTACGTGACGGGCAGAGCGTCAAGGCCGGCGACGTTCTGATCGAGCTGGACCCAACGATGACGGAAGCCGATCAGGAGCGCGGGAGAAGCGATCTCGTTGCGGCCGAACTCGACGTCGCGCGGCTGCGCGCAGCGCTCACCGATGATCCGCTTGCCGCCTTCCGATCACCGCAGGGCGCAAGTGCCGGGGAGATCGAGATGCATCGCCAGTTTCTGATCAGCCAGCGCGCCGAGCAGAACGCCAAGCTTGCGGAGATCGAGCGCCAGCAAGGTCAGAAGGAGGCGGAGCGGGCGACCACCTCGGCGAGCGTGGCGAAGCTCCAGGCGACGATACCGGTGCTCCAGGAGCGGGTCGACATTCGCAAGACTCTGGTCGACAAGGCCTTGGCTTCGAGGGTTGTCTATCTCTCCGAGTATCAGGAGCTGGTCGGCCTTCAGCAGGATTTGGTCCTCCAGCAGAGCCGGCTCCGCGAAGCCGACGCCGCCATCGCCTTGCTGAAGGAAACGAAAGAGAGGACCGCCGCGGAGTATCGGCGTGCCACCTATGACGCACTTGCGAAAGCCGAGCAGAAGGCGGCGAGCGCTGCGCAGGAAGCGGTCAAGGCGGACCGGCGCACCAAGCTTCAGCATCTGACCGCGCCGGTCGACGGCGTCGTGCAACAGCTCGCCGTTCACACGGTGGGAGGCGTGGTGACGCCGGCGCAGGCGCTGGCCATCGTGGTCCCGAGCGAGAGTCAGCTCGAGATCGAGGCCATGCTCTCCAACCGCGACATCGGATTCGTCCATCCCGGACAGAAGGCGGAAATCAAGATCGATACGTTCAACTTCACGCGCTATGGGCTGCTGCATGGGGACGTGCTCAGCGTGTCGACGGATGCCATCACGCGCGACAGGCAAGGCGGATCGAACGACCGCGCGTCGGGGACGGCGCAAGGCAGTAGCGAGCCGAAAGGCCAGGAGCTGGAATATGCGGCGCGCGTTTCACTCGACCGCACGCAGATGCAGGTGGAGGACAAGCTCGTCAAGCTCGGCCCCGGCATGGCGGTGACGGTCGAAATCAAGACCGGCGCGCGCAGGATCATCAGCTATCTTCTCTCGCCGCTGGCGAGATACAAGCAGGAGGCGCTGCGGGAGCGATAGAGAGCGAGCTCCCGCAATGCCTGTGCGCTCCGCGTCGTCAACCCGAGGAGAGTGTCGGCGCGATCTTCGCGTGCTGTTCACGCGAGATCAGCAGGGAAAATCCTGTCGGCGCCTGTCGGGAGGTCGACGAAAGTGTCGCAGCTTCACTCCGCGATGGGACCATTCGCACGACGGCAGTCGTCTCCTGGTCCCTTTGCCTACTTGCCGAACCGTACCGCCGTGCCAGTCCCTCGGTCCACGCCCTTGCGGAGTAGGCCGTCCATAGGCGGTACCGCGACGTGACTAGACCGGGGGACCAAGGGAGCCGTCTGCTCGGTTTCGGAGATCACCTCGAGAGGCTTCACGATACCTCTGCCTGCATCGACGGCTGTCGGCGCGTGGTTGTTTGC
>NZ_JBFULT010000732.1:0-3072 GCF_054049755.1 Bradyrhizobium sp. P5_C11_2 | reverse complement strand
GTTCGAGGTTGATGGCGAAGGAGATGATCTCCATCGCGCGCCGGCCCTCGCTCTCGTCGAGGCTGCCCCGCATCAGTTTCGTGACATAGAGCTTGATGGCTTCGTCGAGGCCGTCGACGGCATTGTCCATCTTCGAGACCTGGTCGACCAGCGCACGGTCGCCCGTCATCATCGCGGCCATCACCTTGCGCAGCATGACCTCGACRAGGTCGCCCATGCGCAGGGTCTCGCGGGCGGCATCGGCGAGCGCCAGCGATGGCGTCTCCAGCGCGGTCTCGTCGAGATAGCGCGGCCGGGCCGGATCGGTCTCCTGGACGCGATCGGGCAGCAGCCGGGTCAACAGCCGCGATAGGGTGTCGAGCAGGCCGATGAAGATGATTGCGGTGCCGACGTTGAAGGCGATGTGGAACGCCGCCGTCATCCTGGCGAGGTCGGGCTGCCAGGCGTGCAGGTGCTCGGCGATCGGACCGAGGAAAGGCAGCACGAGAACGATACCGACCACGCGATTGACGAGATTGCCCACCGGCAGGCGATAGCTCGCGGGATCGTCGCGCTTCGCACCTTCGAACACGGGATTGATGGCGCTGCCGAGATTGGCGCCGAGCACCAGCGCCAAAGCCGCGTAGGGCGATATGAACTGCGAATAGGCCAGCGACATGATCAGCAGCACGCTGGCGACGCTCGAATGCACCGCCCAGGTGACGAGCGCGGCGATTACGATGCACAGAATCGGATCGCCGGTGATCGCCGCCATCACGACACGGACGCCGGGCGCGTTCTCGGCCGGCGCCAGCGTGTCGAGCAGGATATGCAGCGACAGCAGCATCAGACCGAGGCCGATCAGGACACGGCCGATGTCCTTGATGCGCGAGCGCGGGCCCGAGCGGAAGGCGACCAGTCCGAGCACGAACAGCACCGGCGCAACAGCCGCAATGTTGAACGACAGCACCTGCACGATCAGCGTCGTGCCGACATTGGCCCCTAACATGATGGCGAGCGCAGCGACGAGGCTGAGCAGGCCCTCGGCAGCGAAGGAGCTGGTGAGCAGCGCAGTCGCGGTGCTGCTCTGGAGCAGCGCCGTCAACCCGAGGCCCGCGGCAAAGGCGCTGAAGCGGTTACGGAGCGCCTTGCCGAGCAGGCGTCGCAGGTCCGGGCCAAAGGCCCGCAGAATCCCGCTGTGGACCATGTGCAGGCCCCACAGCAACAGCGCCACGCCGCCCATCAGATCGAGCAGTACCAACGTTCCCATGCTCCGTGTCCGGATGAGAGTCGATTGGTGAGGCTAGCGCCAAATGCTTGAGGATCAAACCCTTTGTTGGCGCATCGCCGTTAACGTTTGCGTCGGTTGCTCGTTCCCGCGGCGCGATGCCTGGTGAGCAGGCTCACATTGCCGCTTTGAGGGCAGCGAAGCCGCGATCGAGATCCGCCTTGAGATCGTCGACGCTCTCGAGCCCGATGTGAAGACGCAACGTCGGCCCGCCCGGCGCCCACTTGGTCGCGGTGCGATAGGCGTCGCAGTCGAAGGGAATCGCAAGGCTCTCGAAGCCGCCCCAGGAAAAGCCCATGCCGAACAGTTTTAGCGTGTTGAGCATGGTGTCGACCGCCTGCTGCGGGGCCGGCTTCAGCACGATGCTGAACAGGCCGGAGGCGCCGGTGAAGTCGCGCTTCCAGATCGCGTGTCCCGGATCGGTCTCGAGCCCCGGATGCAGCACGCGTGCGACCTCAGGACGGCTCGCGAGCCAACGCGCCATCTCGAGCCCCGAACGATGATGCTGCGCGAGCCGCACCGACAGCGTGCGCAGGCCACGCAGCGCCAGGAAGACGTCGTCGGGGCCGGCGCAGACGCCAAGCAGGCGGATGCCTTCGGCGATCTGTGGCCATGCCCTGCCGTTGGCCGAGATGGTGCCGAACATGATGTCGGAATGGCCGCCGATATATTTGGTCGCGGCCTGCATGCTGATGTCGACGCCCTGTTCGAGCGAGCGGTGATAGAGCGGGGTTGCCCAGGTGTTGTCGTCGATGACGAGCGCGCCGCGCGCATGAGCGACCTCGGCAATGGCGCGGATGTCGGGCATCTCGAAGGATTGCGAGCCCGGCGCCTCCACCAGCACCGCGCATGTGTTCGGCTTGAACAACGCCTCGATGCCGGCGCCGATCATCGGATCGAAATAGGTGGTCTCGATGCCGAGGCGGGACAGCATGCCGTTGCAGAAATTGCGCGAGGGCCGGTAGACGTTGTCGCAGACCAGGATGTGGTCGCCGGCCTTCAGCACCGAGAGCAGGGTGGTGGAGATCGCCGACAGCCCCGAGGGCACGATGCCGACGCCGGCGCATTGCGGCCCCTCCAGCGCCATCAGCGTCTCCTGGAACGCCCTGGTGGTCGGGGAGCCGTGGCGGCCATAGGTGAACTCGCCGCGATGGGCGTGCAGGTCCTCGGCGGTCGGATAGAGCACGGTCGAGCCGTGGAACACCGGCGGATTGACGAACCCCTTCTGCGCCTTGGTGTCGCGGCCGGAGGTGACCAGCCGGGTTTCGGCCTGCTGCTTGAGGGGGTGCGAGGAATCCATGCGTCTGCTTTCAAAAAGCGCGTTTCCGCGGACGCGAGCTGCGCCTTGCGGGCCGGCCGGAGGCCGCGCCGTTAATAACAGAACACAGAAGAGTCCCGTCAACCCCTTGACCCGGCTCGCCAGTCGTTCTGTGATGCGCAGGTGCTATTCAGTCGCCGCATGTTGAGGGGCCTGCCGCGACCTTCGATCCATCGTCTGACCGGACCATGCGCCAGAGCCATAACGGCGGGGCGCCTGCGGCGGGGATGAAGGTATGGCCTCCCGGGATGGGCGAGTGTTCGGCAAGGTTTCCAGCATGACTCTTGCAAGGCTAGCCTTGATACAGCCAGCCCTGGCGGAGATGATCCTGCGACAACGTTCCAGATCTTGAGACGACTTTGAAAGGCCCTAAGCCCATGAAACGCGTAACCCTGGCTCTCACTCTTCTCGCAGCCGGCCTGACCACCCAAGCCGCCGATGCGCAAACGCTCAAGACCGTCAAGGACCGAGGCATGCTGTCCTGCGG
>NZ_JBFULT010000731.1:0-3072 GCF_054049755.1 Bradyrhizobium sp. P5_C11_2 | reverse complement strand
GATCTGATCCACGCGCCGGGGCGACACGAAGTTGAGGCTAGTTCGTCGGCAGCGAGAACACGGTCAGCGTACCGCCGAGAGCCGTGTAGTTGCTGAGCGCCGCGTAGCCACCGACTGCGCCGAGACCGGCGGTCGGATCGGTCAGGCCTGCCGCCAGACCGATGCCGGCCCAGCCGCCCACGCCGGAGAGCACTGCGACATACTGCTTGCCGCCGTTCTCATAGGTCGTGACGTTGCCGATGATGCCGGAGGGAGTCTTGAACTTGTAGAGCTCCTTGCCGGACTTGGCATCGACCGCCTTCAGGTAGCCTTCGAGCGTGCCGTAGAACACCACGCCGCCGGCAGTCGCGAGCGCACCGGACCAGACCGAGAACTGCTCCTTGTTCGACCAGACGATCTTGCCGGTCTTGCCGTCCCAGGCGATGAAATTGCCCATGTGGCTTTCACCCTGCGGCGGATACATCGAGAGCGTCGCGCCCACATAGGGCTGGCCCGCGGTGTAGCTCACCTTGAACGGTTCGTAGTCCATGCAGACGTGGTTGGTCGGAACGTAGAACAGCTGCGTGTCCGGCGAGTAAGCCGCCGGCTGCTCGTCCTTGGTGCCGAGCGCGGCCGGGCAGATGCCCTTCACGTTGTGGTCCTCGCCCGCCTTGTCGGTCGAAGCTGCGTCGAGCACCTTCGGACGGCCATAGGTCGGCGAGTTCTTGTCCATGTCGACGCCGGAGGTCCAGTTCACCTTCGGATCGTACTTTTCGGCGACCAGCAGTTCGCCGTTCTCACGATCCATGGTGTAGGCGAGACCGTTGCGGTCGAAATGGGTCAGGAGCTTGCGCGGCTGGCCGTTGATCTGCTGATCCGAGAGGATCATCTCGTTGACGCCGTCATAGTCCCACTCGTCGTGGGGGGTCATCTGATAGACCCACTTGGCCATGCCGCTGTCGGCATCGCGCGCGAAGATCGTCATCGACCATTTGTTGTCGCCGGGACGCTGCTTTGGATTCCAGGTCGAGGGATTGCCCGACCCGTAATAGACGAGGTTCAGAGCGGGATCGTAGGACATCCAGCCCCAGGTGCAGCCGCCGCCGATCTTCCACTGATCGCCCTGCCAGGTCTTGAGGCTGGAATCGGCGCCGACCGGCTTGCCGAGCGCCGTCGTCTTGGCGGGATCCACCTTGATCTGGTCATCCGGACCTTCGGAGAAGGCGCGCCAGACCTGCTTGCCGCTCTTGAGGTCGTAAGCGGTGACGTGACACTGCACGCCGAACTCGCCGCCCGAGATGCCGACGAGGACCTTGTCCTTGACGACCAGCGCCGCCGAGGTGCCGGTCTCGCCCTTGCTCGGATTGCCGTTCGTCGCAGACCAGGCCACCTGACCGGTCTTGGCATCGAGCGCGACGAGGTTGGTGTCGGCCTGATGCAGGATGATCTTGCCGTCGCCGTACGACAGGCCGCGGTTGACGGTGTCGCAGCACATCACCGGGATGACGTTCGGATCCTGCTTCGGCTCGTACTTCCAGACGATCTTGTTCTCGTTCGAAAGGTCAATAGCGTAGACCTTGTTCGGGAACGGCGTATGGACGTACATCATGTTGCCGATGATCAGCGGGCCACCTTCATGGCCGCGCAGCACGCCGGTCGAGAAGGTCCAGGCAACCTGGAGCTTGCCGACATTTTGTGCGTTGATCTGGTTCAGCTTGGAATAGCGGGTATTGGCGTAGTCGCCCGCCGGCATCACCCAATCTTTCGGGTTCTGCGACATCTTGATCAGCTCGTCATTGGCTGACGCGCTGCCGACGGCGAGAGCCGCCGCTGAGCCAAGATAGGTCGCCAGTAGCACCTTGCGCATAGTCATTCCTCCATTGGACTCGTTTATTGTTTCCGAAGCATTGCTTATTGCCGGGCTTTGGCGTCCGGCGTCTGCTCGTGCAGGGCGGTCACGATGGGACCAGAAACGATGCTGTGCTGTTTTCTCCTCCTGATGAGAGCCACAGGTCCGCGTGCAGGAGCGGCCCGTTTTTGTTGTTCCTGAAGCAATCCCTAACGCCTCCGCGATCGGGAAACTTGCCCAAGAGAGAAGGCGGTTTGCTCGACAGCGCACGGACGCGAAGTTTTTGATTTTGCAGGAGCGAATTCGGCTTCTTCGCACCGCGCAAGCGCGGGCGGCAGCGCTCAGGTTCCCCTTGACGACGGTTCAACTAAGGCGGAGGATTAAGTTTCAAGGGTGGCAATGGAACGATGGCGCACGTTCCAAAAGACCGCCCAAATTCGAGGTAAACGTCACGCAATCATGGCTGAGGGCTCCGGCAGCGCTGGTCGCGATTCGCGCAGAGTCTCCGGATGAAACCAGTGGCTGGATTAATGTCCGACACCATTCACACCCTCTCGACGACCGGACTGACGCCGAAGCGGCAGATCCAGAGCTGGATCGACGGGTTGACGAGCCTGTGTGGGCATTTCGATGTTGATCCGCTGGAGGCGTCCTCGCTCGAAGGCCGGATCGACTACACCACCGTTTCGCGCCTCAAGCTCTGCCAGATCGAGGTCAGCCAGCATCGCATCGCGCACACGCTGGCGCGCGCCAAGGCCAATGAACACCCCTACATCAAGATCCACTTCCAGACCTACGGCGTGTCCTATTTCGAGCAGGAAGGCCGCCACATCGAGCTGAACCCCGGCGACATCATCGCCTACGACGTTTCCTGCCCGCATTCGATCGTCAGCCCCGCCTTCACCCGCCACGACGTCGTGATCGTGCCGAAGGCGCTGCTCCGCGACCGCGGATTCCCGTCGCAGCGGATGCCCGCCTGCAAGCTGTCCTCGCGGACGGGAACGGGGCGGATCGCCCATGATTTCGTTCACGCCACCTTCGACGAAGCGGCAAAACTGTCGGCGAACAGCGCGGTCGGCGTTGCTGATTCGCTGATCGATCTGCTGCTGCTGCCGCTGCGCGAGGCCGACACGATGCTCGATCGCGTCGGGCCGGAGGCGATGTATGTGCGTGCCCAATTTTTCATCCGCGAGCACCTGCGCGATCCGGATCTGTGCATCGACCAGATCTCCGCCGAGCTCGGC
>NZ_JBFULT010000730.1:0-3081 GCF_054049755.1 Bradyrhizobium sp. P5_C11_2 | reverse complement strand
GTCTTGAAGCCCATCGACTCCAGCGCGACGTTGCCGGCGAGCACCATCAGGTCGGCCCAGGAGATCTTGCGGCCATATTTCTGCTTGATCGGCCACAGCAGACGGCGCGCCTTGTCGAGGTTGGCGTTGTCGKGCCAGCTGTTGAGCGGCGCGAAACGCTGCTGACCGGCACCGGCGCCGCCACGGCCATCGGTGATGCGGTAGGTACCGGCGCTGTGCCAGGCCATGCGGATCATGAGACCGCCGTAATGGCCGAAATCGGCGGGCCACCACTCCTGCGAGTCCGTCATCAAGGCGGTCAGGTCCTTGATGACCGCGTTCAGGTCGAGGGTCTTGAACTCCTTGGCATAGTCGAATCCCTCGCCCATCGGATCGGACAGGCCGGAATTCTTGTGCAGCATCTCGATGCTGAGCTGGGTTGGCCACCAATCGCGGTTCGCCGGCACGCGTTTTCCACCCGAAAACGGGCACTTTGAATTGTCGTCCATGAATACCTCCTCTGGTGGCGTCGAACTCGCGCCTTTGACCAGGTAGAACCACTCTAAGCCTCGCATTCCATCAGGGGAAGTTGACTTTAATGATCGCTGCGATAGGATTTTCTGATGGTCAACGTGACGGTCCGCCAGCTCCGGTATTTCGACGCGCTGGCGCGCCACGGCCATTTCGGCCGCGCGGCGGAGGCGTGCTCGATCTCGCAGCCGGCCCTGTCGATGCAGATCAAGGAACTCGAGGAGGCGCTTGGCGGCCTGCTGCTGGAGCGCAGCGCCCGGCAGGTCGCGCTGACCCGGTTCGGCGAGGAACTCGCCCCTCGCGTCCGCGACATCCTGCGCTCGGTCGATGAGCTCGGCGATTTCGCCCGCGCCTCGCAGGACCGCTTCGCCGGCCGCCTGCGCATCGGCATGATCCCGACGATCGCGCCCTATCTCCTGCCCAAGATCACCAAGAATCTCACGCGCCTGCATCCGGAGCTCGACATCCGCGTGCGCGAGACGATGACGCCGCGGCTGATCCAGGAACTGGTGGAAGGTCGGCTCGACACCGCCATCGTCGCGCTGCCGGTGTCCGAGCCCTCGCTCACCGAGGTCGCGCTGTTCGATGAGAAGTTCCTGCTGGTCCGGCCGGGCGCGGACGAGGGAACGCCGGTGCCCTCCCGGGAGATGATGCGGGAGATGCGGCTGTTGCTGCTGGAGGAAGGCCACTGCTTCCGCGATCAGGCGCTGTCGTTCTGCAACATGCAATCGGCGCCGCCCCGCGAGATGCTGGATGCGAATTCACTGTCGACGCTGGTCCAGATGGTCAGCGCCGGCATCGGCGTCACGCTGATTCCGGAGATGGCCGTGCCGGTGGAGACCCGATCGGCCTCGGTCTCGCTGTCGCGCTTCCGCGACCCGCAGCCCTCGCGCACCATCGGCATGGTCTGGCGCAAGACCAGCCCGCTGGCGCGGCAGCTCCTGCAAATCTCCGAGGTGGTGTGCCTGTCGGCCGGCAAGGTCCGCGCACCGCCGTCCGTGCGCGGCCAACGGGCCTGAGGCCCCGATGTCGCATCCGATCATCCGTCCCGCCCGCGCCGACGAATATGACGAGATCGGCCGCGTCTGGATGGAGAGCTGGGTCTCCACCGGGCTCGCCGAAGCCAGCAACTTCCTGCTCGCGAACCTGCGCGCGCGGATCCGACGCGAGATCGAAGGCGGCTGGAGCCTGTTCGTCGCCGACGACAACGGCACGATCGCCGCGATGCTGGCGCTGCACCTGCCAAAACGCTATCTCGACATGCTGTTCGTCGCGCCCGCCTATCAGGGTCAATCGCTCGGCCGGCAATTGCTCGCCTTCGCGCGCACGCAAATGCCGGATGAAATCTATCTGCGCTGCGTGCGCKAGAACGAAAAGGCCTGGCGCTGGTATGAGCGCGAGGGTTTTGTGTTCGAGAAGGAAGAGATCGAACCGTCGAACGGGTTCGTGATGAAATACTACCGGTGGAAGCGGCAACGGCCCAGCGAATAGACAGCGATCTCCGGCTGCAGCTTGCGGTTGTCACGATCCCCACCTAGTGTGGCGAGACCGATGACCTCTTGCCTCTGTTTTCCCGGAATCCATGCTCCGCATTGCTGTCTCGCTGATCGTGCTCTCGTCCATTTGGACCTCGGCAGCCGCGCAAACTCCTACAACACCCGCCGCGCCTCCCGCTCGGACTGCGGCGCCGGCCAAGCCGGCGGTCAAGAAGGCAGCGCCGAAGGCCAAACCGGCTGCACAACAGCCTGCAGCGGCGGAGAGCGGCCCGTGTCAGATCGGCGTCATTTCCGCGATCGGAGACCGTTTCTCGGTGCAACATGTCGGCCTTACGATGTTCGGCAACGAGTATTTGGAGGCGCCGATCGAGACGTGGGGCATCGATGATCTGTTCGTCGCGAAGGTTCGAGCCGCGGCTCCCGGCACGGCTGTCCGAAAAATCGCTTACGCAAGCGGAGCCTTMAAGCCTTACTATCATCCGGAAGCGAAACTGTTCCGCAATGACCGCGACGACCTGATAGCCCTGGTGCGGCAGATCGCCGGAACTGCAAATTGCGAACGCTACGTCGTAGCCACGAAGGCCCGCGTTTCGGTTGATGGCACCAATCAGTCAATAGAGGGCCTCGGGGTCTACAAGAATTGGGCGAGCCCTTCCGGGCGCGGCGTCGTGGTTGCCTATTTCCGTATCAACGTTTTTGACGGACGGACTTTCGACATCCATCGAGCGCCCACCCGGAGCTTCGGAGATGTGCTTGCTTCGAGTTTTTCCAACAAGAACGACAATATGCAAATTCTCAACAATCTCGAGTTTCCCAAGACTCCTGAACAGGTGACCAACAGTGCATTGCTGCGTGACAGCACACGCAACCTGCTCACGGCCCAGTTGGACAAGTATCTACCAGCATACATCAAGGGCGAGTAAGCACCCTTGCCGACGGGACGCGACAAAGGATACCGCTCGTCCGCTTCCTGCGGCTGGGCCGCATTTGACGTTCTGGCCCGGTTGGTCGTCGTTGCGGCTGTCCTGTCGTGCTTTTCGACATCTACTTCGGCGCAGACCAAATCGGGACCACC
>NZ_JBFULT010000729.1:0-3085 GCF_054049755.1 Bradyrhizobium sp. P5_C11_2 | reverse complement strand
CGAATCGGTGGCGTCGGCGACCTGATGCCGACGGCCTCATATGGCATAACACCACGCCGGAGGCGACTGTTCCGGGGGACAGATGACGGCAAGGTGAGTGCGGCGCGTGATGCACCGCACGGAAGCGATCGGTCCGCTCCGTCACCCTCCGCCAGCGGCCTCGCAGCATATCGTCGTCAAGCCCGGGCACGACGACTGCGATCAATGGCGCTAACCGCCGAGCCCCTGCAACACCAGCCGGTTCAGCCGCGCGGCAAACGCAGCCGGATCCTCCGGCAGCTCACCATCCAGAATCTGCGCCTGTTCGAGCAGCAGCATGCTGAGATCGTCCACCGCCCTGGAGCCGGCCTGCGCCTTGGTGATCGCCGAGACCAGCGCATGGCGCAGATTTATCTCCAGGATCGGCTTGGTGTGCGTGCCGCGGTTCTGCTGCGCCAGGATGCGCTCGAGCTCGCGGCTCGGACCCTGGCTGTCGGCGACGAGGCAGGAGGCGGAGCTGGTCAGGCGCGTCGAGGCCTTGACGTCGCTGACGCGGTCGCCGAGCGCGGCCTTGATCACGGCGATGGTGGCGGCTTCATCGACGGCCGGCTCGTCCTTCTTCGCGTCATCGGCCGCGTCGACGCGCGGGATCAGGTCGAGGTTGAGATCGCCCTGGCTCAGCGACTTCAGCGGCTTGCCCTCGAAGTCCGATGGCATCGAGGTCCAGAAGGCATCGACGGGATCGGACAGCAGCAGCACCTCGATGCCGCGCGCGGTCGCAGCTTCCAGCCGCGGATTGGACTTCAGCCGCTCGATGCTGTCACCGACGAGGTAATAGATCTCGGTCTGGTTCGGCTTGAAATCGGCGATGACCTCCTTGAGCGAGCGCCTCTCGCCCGACGTCGTGGTGAAGCGCGACAGCGCCAGCAGCTTTTCGCGACGCTCGAAATCCTCGTAGATGCCTTCTTTCAGCACCGCGCCGAAGGCGTCCCAGATCTTTGCGAAATTCTCGGCGTCCTTCTCGGCGAGGCTTTCGAGCTCGTTGACGACGCGGGTGGCCACCGCCTTGCGGATCTGCGCGAGCTGCGGATTGTTCTGGAGCATCTCGCGGGAGATGTTGAGCGGGAGATCCTCGCTGTCGACGACGCCGCGGACGAAGCGCAGATATCCCGGCAGCAGATCGGCATCGTCGGTGATGAAGACGCGACGGACGTAGAGCTTGACGCGGCCCTTGCGCGACGGCTCGAACAGGTCGAACGGCTTGGTCGCCGGCGCGAACAGCAGCACGGCGTAGGAGTAACGCCCCTCGGCGCGATAGTGCAGCGTCATCGCGGGATCGTCGAAGGCGGAGGCGATCTGCTGATAGGCCTTCTTGTAATCCTCCGCCGAAAGCTCGGATTTCGAGCGCTGCCACAGCGCGCTCGCCGAGTTGATCTGGCGCGGCTCGCCCTCATCCGGCACGAGCTCGATCGGGAACAGGATGTTGTCGGAATAGGCGCCGACGACCCGCTCGATCTCGTAGGTCTCGAGATATTTCCTGGCGTCGTCCTTCAGGTGCAGGACGATCTCGGTGCCGCGCTGCACGCGCGCGGCATCCTCGTCGCTGGCGCGGGCGATCTCGAAGCCCGAGCCGCCCGAGGAGGTCCAGGTCCAGACGTCGCTCTCGCCGGCGCGGCGGCTGACCACGACGATCTTCTCGGCGACCATGAAGGCGGAGTAGAAGCCAACGCCGAACTGGCCAATCAGGCCGAGGCCATCCTTGGCCTCCTTCAGCTTCGACACGAACGCCTTGGTGCCGGAGCGGGCGATGGTGCCGAGATGGTCGATCAGCTCCTGCCGCTCCATGCCGATGCCATTGTCGGCGACCGTGAGCGTGCCGGCCGTCTTGCTCGGGATGATGCGGATCTTGGGCGCGTCGCCCTCACCCAGCAGCGCCGGACTTTCGATCGCCTCGTAGCGCAGTTTGTCGCAGGCATCCGAGGCGTTGGAGACGAGCTCGCGCAGAAAGATATCGGTCTCCGAATAGACGGAGTGCACCATCAGGTGCAGGAGCTCGGAAACCTCGGCCTGGAAGGGCTGCGTATGCGCAGCCGTGTCTGACGTCGTCATGCGTTTACCCGGTCAAAACGAAGGGGAAGAAACCCGGGATATAACGCGAAGGGATAGGGGATCAAGTGGACGYGAAGGATCGCCCTCCCGGCGGGAGGGCGAATGGCCCCGGGGCCGATCGCGGAGGCCGATCGCGGATCAGGTCACGCAGCGGCCGGGCTGGAGCAGCTTGGCGACCTCGGTCAGGGAGCTGACCATCGGCTCGCAGGCGATGGTCGGCTTGTTGCGCCCCTGCTTCTGGTTCTGATTCTGGAGCATCGTCGCCGGCTTGGCATTGCCGGTCTCGATGACGGCGGGGACCCGCAACAGGACCGACGTTTCGGCCAGGTCGTTCAGCCGCATCGACACGGTGCGGGTGGGAACCGCCGCCTGCTTGAGATCGGAGAGCCGGTCGGCCTTGCCGGAACGGTTGACGGCATGAGTGGGCTTCTCGGCCTGGCCGGGCTTGTCGGCGACCCCCTGCCAGCGGTCGGCCAGATCATGGCCGAAGGCCAGTTGCGCGGCGCCAAGCGTCGCGGCGATTGCAATAGCGCTCAAAAATGCCTTGAAAATCTGTGACATGGCTGTCGGTCCCTCGCCCCATGGCGATCGTGGGAACAACGCAGGGGGAGGACCGGGAGTTCTCAACAGTTAAGATCACTTAACCGTGTGCAAAAAGTCGCGAACCCACCAAAAAAAATCGCAACCGCCGGGAACGACTTCCGCGCCCGGGAGTCGTCTCAACAGCCGGCTATTCCCCCCTGCCCCATAMGCCGGCGACGTAGGGCGCGACYGTGGTGATGCCAGTCGCGCCTTACTTTTGTCTGGGGTTCACTTCTGTCTGGCGTCTACTTCGCTTTCCCCGCGAGCCAGTTCCGCCCCTCGCCATAGAGCTTCTCGACCTCGGCGCCGGTAAGCCCCGGCATGTCGCGCTTGACCTTGTAGCCGATCAGCTCCTGCATGTAGGCGAGGTGGCGGTAGCCTTCGGGCAGCGCGGCCAGCGCCTTCTGATCGAGTT
>NZ_JBFULT010000728.1:0-3096 GCF_054049755.1 Bradyrhizobium sp. P5_C11_2 | reverse complement strand
CCACCAGGTAGGTGACAGACGACTCGCGGAGAGTCCCCCCCACCCGGCGCTTCGCGCCGACCTCTCCCCGCAAGCGGGGCGAGGTGAACTGGAGGCGACCATGATCACCAGGCGACATTTCATTCAGACCGCCGCCTGCGCCGCAGCCGCGCTGGCCGCGCCGCGCGCATTCGCGATCGGCAACCCGTCCTATCCCTCGCGCAGCGTGAAATGGGTGGTGCCTTATCCGCCGGGCGGCGCCACGGACGTGCTGTCGCGGCTGATCTGCCAGCGGCTGTCCGACCGGCTCGGCCAGACCTTTGTGGTCGAGAACAAGCCCGGCGCCGGCAGCAATATCGGTACACAGGCGGTGATTACGTCCACACCGGATGGCTATACGCTGCTGCTGACCTCGACGGCGAATGCGATCAACGCCTCGTTCGATCCGGCGCTGCCATATGATTTCGCCAAGGGCATCGCACCGGTCGCCGGTGTCGCGCGCATTCCGCTGGTGCTGGTCGTCAACAACGACCTGCCGGTGAAGACCGTCGCCGACTTCGTCGCCTACGCCAAGGCCAATCCCGGCAAGATGTCGATCGCCTCCTCCGGCATCGGCACCTCGCTGCATCTGTCCGGCGAATTGTTCAAGTCGCTCGCCGGCGTCCAGTTCACCCACGTGCCCTATCGCGGCTCGGCACCGGGACTGACCGATGTGATGAGCGGCCAGATCCAGGGCATGTTCGACAACGTCACCTCGTCCTTCGAGCTGGTGCGCGCCGGCAAGCTGCGTGCGCTCGGCGTCACCACGCGCGAACGCTCGGAGATTCTGCCGGACGTGCCGCCGATCGCCGCGACCCTCCCCGGCTACGAGACCAGTTCGTTCTACGGCGTCGGCGCCCCGCATGACACGCCGCGCGAGATCGTCGATCTCCTCAATCGCGAGATCGACGCCGCCCTCTCCGATGCCGGGATCAAAGCGCGCATCGCCGAGCTCGGCGCTATCCCGCTGCACGGCAATGCCGACGAGTTCGCCAGCATGCTGACCGCGGAGACCGACCGCTGGCGCAAGGTGGTGCAGCTGTCGGGGATCAAGAAGGAATAGCGGCGGACAACTTCGCCACGGCAGCATCTATTCGGCGATCTCCCTGCTAATCCCGCGATCCAGATTGCGATTGAGACGTTTCAGGAGGTCGCACAAGGTCGCGACCTCGGCATCGCTAAAGCCCTCGACCAGTTCGGCCCGACCGGCGTGCAGCGCCGCGCGCAGCGCCGGCATCCTGGCCAGCGCCTTCTTCGTCAGCGAGACCAGGCTGCTGCGGCCGTCCGTGGGATCGGGCGCCCGGCGGATCAGGCCGTCACGCGCCATGCGGGCGAGCGTCTGCGCCATCGAGGGTTGCTCGATCCGCGCCAGCCGGGCCAGGTCCCGCTGCGACATTGCGCCACCATCGCGCAAGAGATAAAGGACCGGGAGCTGGCCGGCGCTGGCGCCGAACGGCTTCAGGCGGCGCTCGGCAAGCCGCATCAATCCGCGCGATGCCATGTTGATGAGCGGCGCCGGCGTGCTGAACAATTCCAGATCGAAGTCAGCAAGCGGCGCCTGCTCGTCGGTCGCCATCGTCGCACCTTCCCGCTTCGAATCAGCCATTGCATAGGTACCTATGTTTAATATATAGGAGCCTATATATCAGTTGTCAGGAGTCTGTCCATGGTCTCGCGTCCCCGTATCGCCGTCATCGGCGCCGGTCCCGGCGGGCTGACGCTCGCCCGCATCCTGCATTGCGCCGGGATCACTGCGACGGTCTTCGAGAAGGAGACGCATGCGCTGGAGCGCCCGCAGGGCGGCACGCTCGACCTGCACGCCGATGACGGCCAGCTCGCGCTGAAGCGCGCCGGGCTCGAGGCCGAATTCCGCCGCATTGCCCGCTACGAGGACCAGGGCAGCCGGCTCTGCGACAAGCACGGTACGCTGCTGTTCGCCGACGACGATGCCACCGACGGTGACCGGCCCGAGGTGGACCGCACCGCGCTCAGGGAGATCCTGCTTACGTCGCTGCCCGACGGCGCCGTCCGCTGGGACCGCGCGTTGCGCGAGGTGTTTCCCGAAAGCGACGGCACGTTCACGCTCCAGTTCGAGAACGCGACCGAGGGCCCGTTCGATCTCGTGGTCGGAGCTGACGGCACCTGGTCGCGCGTGCGCCCGCTGGTCTCGTATTATGAGCCGCAATATACCGGCATCACGTTCATCGAATTCGGCATCGACGATGCGGACGCGCGCCACCCGGCGCYTGCAGCGCTGGTCGGCCGCGRCAAGCTCGGCGCAGAGGGCGACGGCCGCGGCCTGATCGTGATACGCAACGGCAACGCTCATCTCCGCGGCTACGCCATTTTTCGCGTCCCGGGCGATTGGGCTGCGCGGACCTTCGATTTCACCTCGCCCGCAGCGGTCCGCACGCGGCTGATCGCCGAGTTTGCAGGCTGGTCGCCAAAACTGCTCGATCTCATTCGCGCCAGCAACGATATGCTGGTGGCGCGCTCGATCTATGCGCTGCCGGTCGGCCATCATTGGCCGAACCGTCCCGGACTGACGCTGCTCGGCGACGCCGCGCACGTGATGTCGCCGTTCGGCGGCGACGGCGTCAACATGGCGATGCTCGATGGTGCGGAGCTCGGCCGGCATCTCGCCGAGCATGCCGACTGGCGCGTGGCGGTCCGCACCTACGAGCGCGAGATGTTCGCGCGCGTGGCGCTTCCTGCCGCCCACGCTGCAGAAGCGGTCGCGACCGAGCTCTCCCACATCGGGCCGGAGCTGTCGTTGCAACACATGCAAGGCTACCTCGCCGCCCGCGCGGCAGCTGGCGCCGCGGTTACTGGAGAGCAGCGATAACGTCCGGCGCTAGCCGCTTCTGTTGTGGCGCCAACGCGGCGGCGGTGCGTTCACGGGATAGTAGGGATTGAGATCGCAGGTCGCGGCGCGGCCCGCCGCCGTGGCGCGGCACTGCGGCAGCGAGGTGAAGGAGCAGTCATACCACTCCCCGCCGCCACCGCTCGAGCCGGAATAGACGTGCATGCAGACGGGATAGCGGGGATCGAAGGTCTGCGCATGCGACGGTGCGGCGG
>NZ_JBFULT010000727.1:0-3099 GCF_054049755.1 Bradyrhizobium sp. P5_C11_2 | reverse complement strand
GGCGAACACGATCGAGAGCCCGATCGTCACCATGGTCTGCCGGAGGTCCTGACCTTCCATCCGCCGGAACACTGCGATCTGCAGGATTACGCCGAGCAGGGCTACGCCGATGAATGCCGCGATGAAGCTGAGTATCCAGGAGCCGGTCCAGGTGCTGATGGCGTAGCCGATATAGCCGCCGAACAAGTAGAGTGAGCCGTGGGCAAGATTGACGTTGCGCATCAGGCCAAAGATCAGCGTGAAGCCGCTCGCCACCAGGAAATAGAGCCCGCCAAGCGTGATGCCGTTGAGGACCGCGTTGAGAAACACACGCTTACGGCCGATCGCGGCCTCCAGGCCCGGCGGCCAGATCGCGAACACGAGCCAGAGCAGCACCGCGATCGCGATGATCACGATCAGCGCCCAGGCCGGGTGGCGTTCGATGAACCGGGTCATCTCCGTCGCGTTCCCTCACGCGCGACCTCTATCGGGCCGCATCCCGGGTATCCTATCGAGGGCGACAGCGGCGGATTTGATCCAGAGTATCTTTTATCGTTCGAACGGTACCCGCTCAGGGCCGCAACACCTTGGCGGCGCGGCGGTAATCAGTCGGGGCCATGCCGACATTGGCTGCGAAGAAGCGGGTGAAGCCGCTCTGCGAGGAAAAGCCGAGATCGAAGCCGATATCGGCGATCGGCGTCTCGGTCGCGACCAGCGCATCCAGCGCCTGCTCCATGATCAGCGTGTTCATATAGAGGTGAGGGGTGACGCCGGTCTGGGTACGGAACAGCCGGTAGAAATGCGGCCGCGACAGGCCGGAGGCCCGGGCGATCGAATCCAGCTCGATCTCGGCGCCGGGGCTTTCCGACATCAGCTTGATCGATTTGCGCACGCGAAAATCGGTGATCGCGGCTGCAGCGCGCGCCTCCTGTCCCGCCTCCGACGGTTGCCAGCTCTCCTCGTAACAGGAGTCGATCAGCTGCCGCAGTTCGCAGTCGAGGCTGCGCAGCGACGGCGCGCCGCACACCAGCGCTGCAGTGCGGCGGATCAGCTTGTCGAGCGCCTCGGTGCGGCGGAAATAAGTGCGGCCGAACCGCAGGTTCTGTGCATTTGCGGCCATCGGCGCGAACCATTCTGCGTTGACATAGAGCACGAAGAAGATCGCGCCATCGTCGACGTCCGCCGGCAGGAAGTTATGCGGTTCCCAAGGGTTGACCGCGACGACGGAGTCGTTGTTGAGCAGCATGCGCTGGTCGCAAACATCGATCTGCGCCGGCGTGCCGCCGATATGATAGATCAGGTGCCCTTCGCGGTGCGCATGCACGTTGAAGGGCCGGTTCAATTGATAGACCGTCGCGCGGCCGAACCGGCCGTGGAAGACGGCAAGCGCCCTGCTCATGCCTTCCCTCCCGCGGGATGTTCTTGTCTTTTCGACAAGCGTTGATCATCCGGGAAAGGAAAGCAAGGCTGAGCAGAGCCTCCGATGCAACCGCGTCCGTTAGCCACGGGTTGTTCGCGCCTGCAAAAAATACGTCAGTACTTCTTGCATTCCGGAACCGTGCGGCTGGGCAGGCCGATCTTGGCGAACACGGCGGGATCGTAGCCCAGCGTCTGGTTGACGTTCGGGATCACCTTCACAACCTTGCTGAACAGCGCGCCCTTGCCGTCATCGACGACCTCGGTGACGAAATTGGTACCGATTGCCTGCCGGTTGGAGTCGAGCTTGATCTTGCCGTTGGGCGCGTCGATCTCGATCTTCGCCAGCGCATCCTTGAGCTTGGCCTGGTTGTTGGAGAGATCGCCATTGACCTGCCGCAGCGCCAGGATCAACGCCATGGTCGAGCCGTAATAGTTGGTCGCGAGCAGCGACGGGCTCGGGAAGCGCTTGGCTGGCGGGAAGGCATCCTGATAGGCCTTGACGAATTTCTGCCAGTTCGGATCGTCCCAGGTGTCGGCTTGGCCGCTCGCCGCAATGGTGCCGATCAGTGCGTTCTTGGCGCTGCCCTTCGACGACAGGATGGTTTGGTCGATCATGATCGAGCCGCCCATCAGGTGCGCCTTGCCGCCGGCCTGCTGGTACTGGTTGAGGAAGTTGACGGCATCGGCACCGCCGAGCCCGAGATAGATCGCGTCGACGTCGTCGGGCAGGGCAGCGATCACGGAGGCGAAGTCCTTGGTGCCGAGCGGCACCCATTGCCGGTTCGTGACCTGGCCCCCGGCGCCGCAGAACTCCAACRCCAGCCCGAAGACCTGGGTGTAGATAAAGGAGTAGTCCTCGCCGACGGTCGCGATCTTGCGATAGCCCTTGGTGTCATAGGCGTATTTGCCGAGACCCACCTGCCACTGCGCGCCGTCCATGTTGTAGCGGAAGAAGTTCGGGGCAGGGTCGACATAGGTGGTTTCCTGCGCGCCGGATGCCGCATTGACGAAGGTCAGCTCGGGATGGGTCTTGGCAAAGTTCTTGACCGCAATGCCCTCATCGCCGGAGAGCGGCGACAGCAGGATCTGCACCTTGTCCTGCTCGATCAGCTTGCGCACGGCGCGCACTGCGGAGTCCGGTGTCGCATCGGTCGAGGCGACGATGAACTCGAGCTCCTTGTCGCCGACCTTCTTGCCCAACACGTTGAGCGCCGTCTGGTGACCGCGCATGCCGTCCTCGCCGAGCACCGTGTAGGTGCCTTCCAGCGTTGCGGTGACGCCGACCTTGATCTTCTCCTGAGCGAACGCCGTGCCAGACAACAACAGGCTGCTCAATGCAATCAATCCCACGCTGCCTTTCAACATTGGTCTCCTCCCTGGTGTTTCCGCCGGCGTCCATATTGTTTGATGTCGTGAGCGCGAACGTCCGGTTGTTGCACGCAAGGCTAGCCGATGCCGGGTGTGGTGCGGATGCCGTAACCCCCAGGTTGTTTGACGGGCAGTCTCATTTTGATTGTTGCGCCGCAACGAGATTGGTGACGCATTGTCGCGGCGGTCATGGCTGCAGCGTGATTGGGAGTAGCTTGCGGCGAGCACCGCGGCCGCTCTCCAATCTGACTATCCAAAAATCTCTGATGCACGCCAAACGCGGGTGAGGTGTGTACTGTCGGTCTCGCGTGTGTGCGACATGTGCAATGGGGT
>NZ_JBFULT010000726.1:0-3103 GCF_054049755.1 Bradyrhizobium sp. P5_C11_2 | reverse complement strand
GGTGAGACCGATGCTCACCGCGATGATGCCGACCATGATGGTGGAGCGTGCGCCGGCGAGCAGCAGCGAGACGATGTCGCGGCCGAAGGAATCGGTGCCAAGCCAGTGCGCCGCCGACGGCGGCTTGAGCTTCGCGGCGATGTCGATCTCGTAAGGCGACCAGGGCGTCCACACCAGCGACAGCAGCGCCGAGACGAGCACCAGCAGGCTGAGTGCGCCGCCCAGCACGAAGCTGCGATGACGCAGCGCGCGGCGCCAGAGCGTCCGGGCCGGCAGAGGACGCGTGACGGCCGGCGCGTCAACGAGGGTGGTCAGCGGCGCGCTCACAGGTCGTGCACCTTGATGCGGGGATCGATGAAGGCATAGAGCACGTCGACCACGAAATTGACGATGACGACCATGGTCGCGAGCAGCATCACGCAGTTGCGCACCACGATGAGGTCGCGATTGGCGATCGACTGGAAGATCAGGCGGCCGAGACCCGGCAGATAGAACACGTTCTCGATCACGATGGTGCCGGCCAGCAGATTGGCGAATTGCAGGCCCATCACCGTCATGACGGGGATCATGGCGTTGCGCAGCACGTGGCTCCACAGCACCTCGCGCTTGCCGAGGCCCTTCGCGCGCGCGGTGCGAACGAAATCCTCGCGCAGCACCTCAAGCACGGCCGAGCGCGTGACGCGCGCCAGGATCGCGGCCTGCACCACCGCGAGCGAGACCGCCGGCAACAGCAGTGATCTGACGCCGAGCCAGACACCGTCGTCCCAGCCGGGAAAACCGCCCGCGGAGAGCCATTGCAGCCTGACCGCGAACAGCAGGACCAGGAGGATCGCGAACCAGAAGTTCGGCAGCGCAATGCCCACCTGCGTCAGCGCCATCACGCCGACATCGCCGAGCTTGTTGTGGTTGGCGGCGGTGTAGATACCGGCCGAGAGCGCCAGCGTCACCGTGATCGTCATGGCCATGATCGCGAGCGGAATCGTCAGCACCAGCCGCTCGGCGATCAGGCTCGCGACCGGCGTGCCGTAGACATAGGAGTTGCCGAGATCGCCGACCAGAAGCCCCTTGATCCACTGCAAATAGCGCACCGCCAGCGGCTGGTCGAGCCCGAGCTTGACGGTGAGCGCGCGCACCGCATCAGGCGAGGCGTCCGCGCCCATCAGCATCTGCGCGGCGTTGCCGGGAAGCGCGTCCAGCACCAGGAAAATGATCAGGGATGCGCCAACCAGCGTCGCCAGCAAGGTCAGGACGCGTCGGAGGACAAATACGCTCATGCGCGCTCGGTTTCAGGGCTCATCCGCGGCACGATCAACATGTCCGGGCGCCGGAAGCAAGAGCTTTGCCGCATGCGCATCCCCTCAAGCCGGCCAGCGGGACAGAAGGTCGTGCGAGGCCTCGAACAGCGCGCTGACGCGCAGCAATTCCGCATCAGCCCGGAAATGGCCGACCAGCTGAAGCCCGATCGGCAGGCCGTCGCGGGCGAAACCGCTGAGCAGGCTGACCGCGGGGTGCCCGGTCATGTTGAACGGCATGGTCCAGGGGAACCAATGCGGCCGGACACTGTCGAAATGCTTGCCGTCGATCTCGATGGTGCCGAACAGATCCTGCTTGATCGGCAGCGCGGTGCGCGTGAGGGTCGGCATCGCCAGCAGATCGCCGCGCGCAAGCAGCGATTGCACCCGGCGGAACAGCGCGGTGCGCGCGAACATCGCCTCCTGGTAGTCGACGCCGCTGACCTCGGTCGCGAGCGCAAGCTGCTTGAGGAAGGCTTCGCTCAGCTCGTCCTTGTGCTCGGCCGCGAGCTTTGCAAAGCGCGTGCGCCAGACGGTGTGGTTGATGGCGCGCCAGATCGGCTCGATGTCGAAGCCGTCGCCGGAAAACTCCTCGAGCTCGGCCCCGAGGCCCGCCAGCCGGTCGAGGCTGGCCTTGAAGCTGGCCGCGACTTCGGCGGACACCGGGCGCCCGGGCGGCGAAGCGCAGAACAGGATCCTTTGCCCGCGCAGATCGCCGCGCGGGGCGGCCGTGCCGATGAAATCGGGCACGGGGACGCTGATCGACCAGGGATCGCAGGCATCCTCGCCGGCCATCGCCTGCATCATCAGCGCAGTATCGGCGACGGTGCGGGTGGTCGGCGTCACATAGGTCTGGTTGCCGAAGACATCCATGGCCTGGCTGTGCGGGATCACGCCGTTGCTCTGCTTTAAGCCCACCACGCCGTTGCAGGCGGCGGGAATCCGCGTCGAGCCGCCGCCATCGGTCGCAATCGCGAGCGGCGCGATGCCGCTGGCCACCGCCACCGCCGCGCCGCCGCTGGAGCCGCCGGAGGAACGGCACGCATCCCACGCGTTTCGGGTGCGGCCGAACAGCGGCGAGTCGGTCAGGCACTTGCTGCCGAATTCGGGCGTCGTGGTCTTGCCGATCAGGATGGCGCCTTCGGCGCGCAACCGCGCGACCGCCACGGCATCCTCGGCCGGCACATTGTGCTTGTAGGGAACGGCGCCGAAGGTGGTCTTCACGCCCCTGGTGTTGACGATGTCCTTGACGGTGACGGGGATGCCGTGCAGCAGGCCGAGCGGCTCGCCCGCCATCATTTTGCGCTCGGCCTCGCGCGCCTGCGCCATCGCCTCGTCGCCGCAGATCGTGATGAAGCAGTTCAGCTCGGGTTGGAGCGCCTCGGCGCGCGCCAGCACGGCGCGGGTGACCTCGACGGGCGAAATCCGCTTTCCGGCAATGAGGCCGCGCAGTTCGGTTGCGGACAGCAGGCAGGGATCGCCGTTCATCGTCAGGTCATGCTCCGAGGCCGGCCCTCATTGGCCGATAGCATTGACAGCGATGATGACAGTTTTGTTAACTCGCCGTCCAATACGATTTTTGACACCAACCCATACGTTTTCGGTATGCCAATGGATCTTCGCCGGCTCCGCTATTTCGTCGCCGTGGCCGAGGCGCGCAGCGTCGGCAAGGCTGCCGAGCGGCTGCGCATGGCCCAGCCGCCGCTCTCGGTGCAGATCCGCAAGTTGGAGGCCGAGGTCGGCGCGCCGCTGTTCCGCCGCGGCACGCGCGGCATGGACCGGACCGAGGCGGGCCAGGCGCTGCTGGCGCG
>NZ_JBFULT010000725.1:0-3108 GCF_054049755.1 Bradyrhizobium sp. P5_C11_2 | reverse complement strand
TCCTCGACGAGCTGCGTGCCCGGCTTTCGGTCTCCGAAGTCGTGGGCAAGCACGTCAAGCTGAAGAAGGCGGGGCGGGAGTGGAAGGGGCTGTCGCCGTTCCAGCAGGAGAAGACGCCGTCCTTCTACGTCAACGACCAGAAGGGATTTTACCACGACTTCTCCTCGGGCAAGCACGGCGACATCATCACCTTCGTGATGGAGACCGACGGCCTGCCGTTCGCGGAGGCCGTGGAGCGGCTTGCCAACATGGCGGGGCTGCCGCTGCCGGCGGTGACGCCGGATGCGGCGCGGCACGAGCAGCGGCGCCGCACGCTGCACGACGTCATGGATCTCGCGGCGAAGTTCTTTGCCGAAACGCTGGCCTCGCGGCTCGGCGCCAAGGCGCGCGGCTATCTCGCCGACCGCGCGATCTCGCCGGCGACGCAATTGCAGTTCCGCCTCGGCTATGCGTCGCCCGACCGCTTTGCGCTGAAGGAGCATCTCGGCAAGCTCGGTGTCTCCGTCGAGGACATGGTCGAGACCGGCCTGCTCGTCGGCGGCGACGACATCCCGGTGCCTTATGACCGCTTCCGCGACCGCGTGATGTTTCCGATCACCGATCTGCGCGGCCGCGTCATCGCCTTCGGCGGGCGCGCGCTGGAGAAGGACGTTGCGGCGAAATATCTGAACTCGCCGGAGACGCCGCTCTTCCACAAGGGCGACAATCTCTACAACCACCAGACCGCGCGCGCCGCGTCCCACAATGGCAGCGCCCTGATCGTGGTCGAAGGCYATGTCGACGTCATCGCCATGGTGACCGCCGGCTTCGCCGGCACGGTCGCGCCGCTCGGCACCGCGCTGACCGAAAATCAGCTCGCGCTGCTCTGGAAGATGGCGGATGAGCCGATCCTCTGCTTCGACGGCGACAAGGCCGGGCAGAAGGCGGCCTATCGTGCCGCCGACCTCGCGCTGCCGTTCCTCAGCCCCGGCAAGAGCCTGCGCTTTGCGCTGCTGCCGGAAGGCCAGGACCCCGATGATCTCGCGCGCTCCGGCGGCCGCGGCGCGATCGAGGAGGTGATCGCGGCGGCGCGTCCGCTCGCCGACATGATCTGGTCGCGCGAGCTCGAAGGCGGCAATTTCGCCACGCCCGAGCGCCGCGCCGCGCTGGAGGCGCGCATCAAGGAGCTTTCCAACGGCATCCGCGACGAGGTGGTCCGGCGCTATTATCGCCAGGATCTCGCCGAGCGGCTCCAGCGCACCTTTGCCCCCGAAGGCGGCCGCGGCGGCTTTGCCGGTCGGGGCAATTTCCGCGGCAATTCCGGGGGCCGCCAATTCCAGCCGCGCGGCGGGGGACAGGCGAATCGATTCGGCGGCCAGGGATTTGGTGGAGGGCGCCGCGGTGCGCCCGGACCCGTTGTGCTGCCGTCCGGCCCCTACCAGGCGGCCAGCGCCCAGCTGGCCACAAGCCCGATCATGAAGGGCCAACGCAGCGCCATTTCCCGCCGCGAAGCGCTGATTCTGCAAATCCTGATCAACCACCCCTGGCTGCTGCATGACCATCTGGAGGAGGTGGCCGCCCTGGAATTGGCCCATCCGGAGGCCCACAAGCTCCGGGCCGGCATCATCGCGGCGTTCGCCAACGACCATCACCACAGCCCCGATCCGTCCGAGCAGGCCGAGAAGATGCGATCCGACATCGAGAAGGGCGGATTTTCACAGCTTCTTCAAAGGGTTGAGAGCGGTATCACGACCCAGGCGGTGTGGGGCGCCCGCGAGGGCGCGGCGCGGGACGACGTTCTCTCCACCTGGCATCAGCTGGTCGCCTTGCATCGGCAGTACCATTCACTACTTAGAGAGCTGAAAGACGCCGAGCTGGCCTTGGGGGAAGACCCCAGCGAGGCCAATAT
Source organism: Bradyrhizobium sp. P5_C11_2 (assembly GCF_054049755.1). Lineage (NCBI taxonomy): Bacteria > Pseudomonadati > Pseudomonadota > Alphaproteobacteria > Hyphomicrobiales > Nitrobacteraceae > Bradyrhizobium > Bradyrhizobium sp. P5_C11_2. The sequence continues at coordinate 1,220 of NZ_JBFULT010000725.1, read as the reverse complement.
GGCGTGGTTGCGTGACGTCAAGGCTCGGATAGGCGAAGTCGACGGCACCGAGGCCCTGATCGAGGGTTTTGGCGAGCTGTCGGGCCGGTTCCAGAAGAGCATGTGATGAAAGAATCATGCGGACGGCCGGGGCCGGAACCGCTAAAAGACTCGCCAAATCCAAGGTTTGGCGGCAAAAACAGGGTTAATCGAGGCTTAACGGTCTTGTAGCACTTTGGCCCCCAGGCGGCCGCAGGCAGAACAGACGCGTCAGGAATAAATCCGCGCAATCGCTGTTGGCACTTCACCTGCATCCGCTGCGACAAAGAGGCTCACGAAGCGTTAGGCAAATCCGGCGAGAGAAGGTTGGGGTGGCGACAAGAGTTCGCGCCGCCCTTTCCGTGTCGAGATCTGGCGAAGCGAGAGCGTCGAGCAACAGGTTCAAGTGATTTCGGGCAGGCGCGGCGAACGTCTGTTTGAAACGCGTTTAGGAGCAATGGATGGCCACCAAGGCAAAGACGCTGCAGGCGAAAGACAAGGAAAAAGACGACAAGGCAGCGGATGCTCCCGAGAAGGATTCCCAGGACGCGCCCTCGCCGTTGCTCGATCTGTCCGACGCGGCAGTGAAGAAGATGATCAAGCAGGCCAAGAAGCGCGGCTTCGTGACCTTCGATCAGCTCAACGAAGTTTTGCCGTCCGACCAGACCTCGCCCGAGCAGATCGAGGACATCATGTCCATGCTCTCGGACATGGGCATCAACGTCACCGAGGCCGACGATAGCGAGGCCGAGGACGACAAGGACGAGGGCGGCGAGGACGAGACCGACAACGAGCTCGTCGAGGTCACCCAGAAGGCCGTCACCGAGGTCAAGAAGAGCGAGCCGGGCGAGCGCACCGACGATCCCGTGCGCATGTACCTGCGCGAGATGGGCACGGTCGAGCTGCTCTCCCGCGAGGGCGAAATCGCGATTGCCAAGCGCATCGAGGCCGGCCGCGAGGCGATGATCGCAGGCCTGTGCGAAAGCCCGCTGACCTTCCAGGCCATCATCATCTGGCGCGACGAACTCAACGAAGGCAAGATCTTCCTCCGCGACATCATCGATCTCGAAGCKACCTATGCCGGGCCCGACGCCAAGGCCGGCATGAACACCGCGATGATCGGCGGTCCCAACGCCGAGAACGGCGAAGCGCCCGCCGAAGGCGGCCAGGCCGCGGCCGCAGTGGGGGCGCCGTCGCTCCTC
>NZ_JBFULT010000724.1:0-3124 GCF_054049755.1 Bradyrhizobium sp. P5_C11_2 | reverse complement strand
AGCGCCATGTGCTCCCAAGTCCAGGCCTCGTTGGCCTGGTAGTCCGCGAAGGAAACAAGGCTCGATGCCACCGGGCCGGCGCGCCCGGAGGGACGCAGCCGCATGTCGATCTCATACAGCACGCCGTAATTGGTCCGGGTCGTGAAGGCGCTGATCAGGCGCTGGGTGAGGCGCGCGAAATAATGCGCGCCCTGCAGCGATTTCGGGCCATCGGAATCCGGATTGTCGCTGTCGAAATCATAGAGCAGGATCAGGTCGAGATCGGACGACGCCGTCATCTCGCGTCCGCCGAGCCGGCCCATCGCGATGATCGCAGTCTCCTGCCCCTGGATGCGGCCGTGCTGGGCGGCAAAACGCTCGGCGACGAGGCCGTGCACGGTGTGGACGATGCCCTCGGCGACGTCGGCGAACGCCGTGCTCGCCTGCTGCGCCGAGACGGTGCCGGAGAGGATGCGGGTGCCGATCAGGAACAGGCTCTCCTGGCCGAACAGGCGCAGGCGATCCAGAAACTCCTCGTAGGAGCCCGCGTCCTGCACCGTGGCCGCGAGCCGCGCCGACAATTCCTGCCGGTCCGGCATCGCGCCGAAGAAGCGCGGATCGATCAGGCCGTCCATCAGCTGCGGCTGCCGCGCCAGCATCTCGCCGAGCCGCGGCGCCGCGCCCAGAACCAGGGCCACCAGCGCGACGAGATCGCGGTTCTGGCCAAGCAGCGTGATCAGCCGCCCGCCGCGCTGCAGCGCCTGGAGGAAATGATCGAACGCCACCACCGCGCGGTCCGGCTCCTCGGCATGCGCGAGGCCCTCGATCAGGGCCGGCACGAATTCGACGAACGCGCTCCGCGTCTGGTCGTTGCGGAACACGCGGTAGTCGCCCGTGATCCAGTCGCGCACGGTCTGGGCGACGGCGGCGGGCGTCTTGAAGCCGAGCGTCACCAGGTGCTGGAGCAGGCGCGGATCGTCGAGACCGGCGCGGTAGTCGAGCGCCGGCAGCTTCGCGGTGCCGGTCGGATCGTCGCCCTCGAACAGCTTTTCGTAGTGCCCCTGCACGATCTCGAGCTGGCGCAACAGGTCGCGTGCAAAGGCCTCGCGGTTCTCATAGCCGAAGAACCAGGCGAAGCGCTCGATCGCCTCCTTGTCGTCGGGCAGCGCATGGGTCTSCTCGTCGGCGATCATCTGGAGACGGTGCTCGACCCGGCGCAGGAATTCATAGGCCCTGGTCAGCTCGTCGCGCGCCGCGACGGTGATCCAGTTGCTGGCGGCGAGCACATCGAGCGCGGCAAGCGTCGGCCGCACCCGCAAATCCGGATGACGGCCGCCGGCGATCAGCTGCTGGGTCTGCGCGAAAAACTCGATCTCGCGAATGCCGCCGCGCCCGACCTTGACGTTGTGGCCTTCGACCGCGACGTCACTCTGCCCGCGATAGGTCTGCATCTGCCGCTTCATGTCGTGAACGTCGGCAAGCGCGGCGAAATCGAGATGCTTGCGCCAGACGAACGGGGAGATTTCGGCGAGCAGCGCCTCGCCTGCCCTGGGATCGCCGGCGCAGGCGCGCGCCTTGATCATCGCGGCGCGTTCCCAGGTGCGCCCCTCGCGCTCGTAGTAATGCAGCGCGGCGTCGCGGGAGATCGCCACCTGCGTCGAGGACGGATCGGGCCGCAGGCGCAGATCGACGCGGAAGACGTAGCCGTCATGGGTGCGCTGCTGGAGAATGCGCGCCATCCCTTGCGTCACCCGGACGAAGAACGGCTGCGGCTCGATGTCGGGCGCGAGCGTCGTGTTGTCGGGATCGAAGAACACGATGAGATCGATGTCGCTGGAATAGTTCAGCTCGCCTGCGCCCATCTTGCCCATCGCGAGCACGATCAGGCCGCAGCCCTCTTCCGGAGCCTCGGGATTGGGCGGCGAGAGCTTTCCGCGTGCGGCTTCCTGCCGCAGCAGAAACTGGAGCGCCGCCTGCACCGAGGAAACGGCGACGTCGGTCAGCGCCGCCGTCACCCGCATCACCGGCCAGACGCCGCCGATGTCGCACAGCGCGATCAGGAGCGCCGCCTCCGCCTTCATGCGGCGAAGCAGCCGCATCACCTCGGCTTCGTCGATTGTGGCCAGCACCGCGCTTCTCGCCTCTGCGATCAGCGCATCGAGATGCGCGTCCGGATCGCATTGTAGAAGCCGGATCAGGCGCAGCGGATCGGCGCGCACCAGGTCGAACAGATAAGGCGAGAATTCCGCGATGCCGGCCAGGATATCCCGCGCGAAGGGACGGACCAGCAACGCTTCGAGACGGGCCGATTGTGCCGGCTCGAGTTCGGCCAGCCATTTTTCAAAATGTCGTTTGTCGGTTGTGGAAGCGGCAATATGGGGAGCCTCCGCAAAACGCGCGGCCAGGCTCTCACCATGCTTGTCCGCGTTTCCCGGCGCGGAGTGGTTCATGCCACCTTCTGTGGCACATCCTGCATCGGAGGAGCAACCCTGTCGCCCGCACCGGCGCGCGCCGGCAGCACCAGCGTGGCGACGAGACCGGGCTGGGCATCGCCCAGCCGCAATTCGCCGCCATGCAATGTCGCGACCGCCGAGGCGAGGCTGAGACCGAGGCCGGAGCCCGGCAGCGTGCGGCTGGCCTCGAGCCGCACGAATCGCTCGACGACATGCTTGCGGTCGCCCTCGGGGATGCCGGGGCCACGATCGGTCACACTGAGCAGCACCTGGTMGCCCTCGCGCTTCGCCTCGATCGTGATCTGCCGGCTGTCCATGCTGACCACGGTTCCACCCGTCTGCGCGACCGGCTGGCCGTATTTGATCGCGTTCTCGACCAGATTGGCGAGCGCCTGGCTGATCAATTCGCGGTTGGCGTGAACCGGCGTCGGCTCGGCCTTGACCTTCAAGGTCATGCCGTCGTCCTCGGCCAACGGCTCGTAGAGCTCGTGGATCCCGTTGGCGACGTCGGCGGCGTCGAAATCATCCATATTGCCGCGGGCCTGCCCGGACTCGGCGCGAGCGATCATCAGCAACGCGTTGAAGGTGCGGATCAGGCCGTCGGATTCCTCGATGGTCCGCTCCAGCGCCGCTCGGTAATCGGCCTCGCTGCCCGATTTCGCCAGCGCCTCCTCGGCGCGGTTGCGCAGACG
>NZ_JBFULT010000723.1:0-3128 GCF_054049755.1 Bradyrhizobium sp. P5_C11_2 | reverse complement strand
TGCTGCGACAGTCGGGCCTGCTGCCGTTTTGGTGTCTTATGCTGCTATCTTGATTGTGACAGGGTATTATCGAACACTTGCCGAGATGCGAAGAGAAGGAAATGCACTAGCTAATACGTCTCGTCCCGTTGGGGAGTCGGCCTCCGGGATCTGGAGTGACCATGCGCCAACAGAACCTCTTAGCATTGTTTCACATGGCCGGTAGCCACGTCCTGGATCAATCGCCCGCACTTCGGCCCACCGTGGCGCTTTTTTGCATTTATGATCTTGTCTAAAGGCAGGTCTGGGCTTTGCGCATTGCGAGATTTTGGAGGCCGGCGTGATTTTGAATGCAAGGAGTTTTTTGACAGCAGGTGATACGTTTACGCAAAAGGAGGAGGCGGCATTCTTTGCCTCAATCCGCCTGYGCAACGGCACCTTCAAGACCACCGACCATCATCGACTCGATGATCTCAATATGCTGGTTATCGGCGAGTGGCAGAAACTCGACCGTAAGCCGCGCGAGATCATGGACGTAGGCGCATCCTCGGGGATTTCCACGCTCGAATGGGCGGAAGCCCTAGCCCAGGCTGGTATCGATGCGGAAATCGTCGCGACGGACCTGTGCATGCACGGGAGCCTCGTGCCCCTGTTGCCGGGATATGAGGTTCTTCTCGACCGCGACGGCAAGGTGATTCAGCACATTCTCGGCAATCGCCCGGTCCGATGGTCCTTGGATGGGCCGCGGGATTTCTTCAGGGGTACCGGTTTCTTCGTCGCCGCGCTCAATGCGCTTGCAAGCACGCTGTTGCTGTTGACCTATGGGAGGCGAAGGGGAGAGGCTGTACTGCTTGTGAACCCGGATGCGCGCGACAACGCCCGGCTGAGTTTTGCCGATGACGACATAATGGCGCCGACCCCGGAGCATCTGCGCGGCCGGTTCAACGCAATCCGCGTGTCAAATCTGCTTAATCGCGGCTATTTCGACGAGGCGCAGTTGCGCCGCGCCGTGGACAATCTCAAGGATCGGCTGATGGATGCCGGTTCGTTCCTGATTGTGAACCGAACGCACGCGGACGGCAACAACAACGGCACGATCTTCCAGCTTAGCGAGGCGAACAAATTTGAGATCGTAGCCAGGATCCGCGACGGGAGCGAGATTGAGGATATCGTGTTGTCGGCTGGGGCAGGGGAACACAATTGCGAACGGCAAACCAAAATTGGCCGCCCTCAACGCCCAGCCGTCACAAGTGAGATACGGGGGGCAGCGGATTCGGAATTTATTGCGAAATGATCGCCCCCGACGCCGGCGACAGTTCAACCTATTCGATCGCGTGGATCGACTGCGTTCCCAAGGGCGCTCAGCTTGGCCCCTCGCTCGTGTTCCTTGGCGAACACGCGACTCGGCACGAGCTGCGGGGCCGTTCGGCGGAGAACCACTTCCCTCGCTCGGCGATCCAAAGCTCTCGATGCCGGTTTACTTCCCGGCTTGGCGCACCCCATTCCGCGATTTGCTGGTCTGGGCTTCTCCTGTGATCGAGAATGGGTAATCCGAAAGGGTCGAGCCGCGGACCGGTTCAAAATACTATGGTGCTTGGGGTGTGAGTTTGGGTGCCATGTTGATATTGCGGTCGCAGTAAGCTCGGGGTGTCAGGTGCGAATTCTCTCGATAGATTTTTCCATTCCCTATCTATTGAAGGATGATGACCACCCGATCGGCGGCTGGGCGGTCCAACTTTCAATATGGCTTCGCGCGCTTGAAAACGCCGGTCACGAAGCCGCTCTCCTTACCTGGAAGGGTGCTTTGGCCCATGTAGGTTCAGGCCAGAAAATCAAACTTATTGAAACCTATGACCCCGCGCATGGGGTGCGGGTTGCGAAGTATTTCTACTCATACATCCCAAAAGTATTGGCAGCCACCCGCGCCTATCGTCCAGATATTATCATCCAAGGCGTATGTGGGATCCATACCGCCATCATGGCTTTCGTCGCCGGCCAACTAAGGATTCCGTTCGTCCACCGCGTCGTCAACGACAAAGACGTCGATGAACGATGCAAAATCGGTCTTCGATCTTATGAATGGTTGGCTTATTCTTGGGCTCGGAATCGAACAGACGCATTTCTCTGTCAAAATGAGTATCAACGCGGGAAGTTGGCGGCGCTTTTTCCAGGCAAACCCATTCACGTCGTTCATAATGCCGTTGTCGTAGCAGAGGACGCGGCCGCTCCTTTACCGCGTGCAGAACGCAGATATGTCGCCTGGCTTGGTGTCTTCCGCTATGGAAAGAACTTGCCATTGCTTTTTCGGATCGCCCAGGAACTTCCGGCCGTCAAGTTCCGCGTGGCAGGGATGCCAGACCGAATTGTTGATCAATCGACGCTGGACGCCGTGAATGGCTTGCGCCATCTGCCAAACGTGGAACTTGTTGGCTATATCCGGCGGGCAGACGTTCAACAATTTCTATCAGAGGCTACGATGCTTCTCTGCACATCGGATTTCGAGGGCTTTTCGAACGTGTTCCTGGAAGCTTTCGCCGTGGGCACACCAGTCACGACGCGCCGGCAAGTCGATCCGGACTCGATCATCGTGCGTCATACACTCGGCGCCTCGGCTGAGGACGAGTTGGCACTTTGCAAATCCGTGAAGACATTCTGGGACATGGACGCGAATGAATACAACGCGCTCGCTCGACGATGTCAGAGCTATGTTAGGGCCAATCACTCGCCGACGGTAAAAGCCCGCGAGTTAATTGCGGCTTTGACGCCTCTTGTCGCCAAGTCAAAACGCCCGGTTTCCTCGCGGCGACCTGATCAACCAATTTCGATAGGTCGATGAGTGCATCTTTGAGCCATAGCGGCCGAGCGCCTTATCATCTCGCGTCGCCGCATTCAGTCGCGGAAGCTGGCACCTTTTTCTTTCTCTTGTTCGTTTTCATTTTGCCCTTCCAGCGCGTGACAGACAATTTGTTCGACATCCAAGGGCTTAAACCATTCAACTTATTATCAGCAGTAGTCTTGGCTTATCTGGTGCTCCACACTGCGCCTCTACACGCGACCGACAAACTCGAACGAACATCCATCAGACTTTTTCTCCTGTACTTCGCCACCTTCACCATCGCCCTTATCAGATCGATTCCAAACGCGCCTCT
>NZ_JBFULT010000722.1:0-3134 GCF_054049755.1 Bradyrhizobium sp. P5_C11_2 | reverse complement strand
GTAACCTGTCTGCGTTTGGTTCTCAAGGCGAAGTCGATTGGGGCAACTGAGTCGGAGGCCGAACCGTCCTGAGACGATCTTTCTGCGGCCGTACCGGCGTGAGCTTCGGTGGGGCGTCACAATCCGATTTGAGCGGTAACGTCGCGGGTAAAAATCTCGCCGTCGCGGAGCGGCGCCGGATCATCGTCATAATGTCTCTCTCCCCGATTCCGGCGCGGGCTGCCGACGTGGTGAAGCCAGACATGATTCAGGTAGACATAGACCAGTTCAAAAAATGCGCTCCTTAAACGATCTAAAAATCATTTTTTATAACCACAATGGAAAAATCTAATCCCATGAGGTTTCATGCTTTTGTCTGTCTCACTGTCGTTGCTTCGTCAACAGCTGTCTATGCTCATCCAAACCCGTATAACGGAAGATACACATTGAAAAAGGGCGCTTGCTCTGAAGAATACCGCGTTGACATTACTCCGAAGGCGCTTAATCACTATGAAGATTTATGCAAAATCACTAAGTCCGAGACGAAGCCGGGCTATTTAAAAAAACCAGTTACATATCTCGATTTGAAATGTTCGTCAGAAGGCGAGACGGATTATCGGGAGGTTTGGCTACAGGACGGTGAACGGGCGGGCACTATAGAAGAGTACTATCCCAGAGAGTCGCCGGCTAAAACTGTGGTTCTGTACCGCTGCATACGTTGACAATCTACATTGTCGTTTGTAGGATTGTTTGCTTCGCATGACTCATTGAGAGTGACGATCCTAGAAATACTTATATGGTTGGGCAATTTATTTTCAATGGCGGCTCGCTCTTCTCGTTACGATAATCGAGCGGGCTTGATACGACCGTCCGGCCTTATGCGTCGTTCCGGTCTCAGTGTCCCTGCTTAAATAATGATAATCGCCCCAAGGGGCTTGATCCTACTTCATCACTGATGGGCGCGAGCCGTTCAAGAGGCGATAGACCGAAGCCCGCCCTACCTTCAGTTCCTTAGCGATGGCACTGGCACCCATTCCGTCGGCAGCAAGGGCCTTCACACGTTCAGGATCGATGGTCGGTTTGCGGCCCTTGTAGATGCCTTCGGCTTTGGCCTTCGCTACGCCTTCAAGCTGACGCTCTCGCCGTATGGCCGTTTCGAACTCGGCGAAGACCCCAAGCATCTGCAAAAAACAGCGCCCCGCTGCCGTAGACGTATCGACAGGTTGCTCAAGGACCTTGAGGGACACTCCCTTCGCCTCCAACAGCTTCACGATAGCGGCGAGGTCACCAACCGAGCGTGCGAGCCGGTCGATACGCGTGACCGAGAGCGAATCCCCGGCCCTTGCGAACTGAATTATCGTTTCAAGTTCCGTCCGGCCTTCCAGCTTGGCGCCCGTCTGCGTTTCAGACCGGATGATGTCACAACCAGAAGCTTGCAAAGCCGCCTCTTGAATGGCTAGGCTTTGGGATGCGCTACTGACGCGCGCGTATCCATAGCTGGCGATGGATGGCCTCCTGTCTTGTTAGCTTCTAGACCCGCCCACCATAGCGTCTCGCAATACCGATGTCGATCTTAATGAGACATCGATACGGCCGTGAGAATGTCTCGCGCTTTCGTCTCGCAAGGGTATACCCTTATACCACACATGATATTGAAGTGGGGCATGGAACAAATTTTCAAACGCTGCGGTGCTTTTGTAATCAAATTTTCAAAAAGGTGATGGCATGCGTACCTTTTTGGTAGCTTCCCTAAATTTTGGCACTTTCTAGGCGGTTATAAGCATCAATGTTGAAATTTGGCGTCCGGAACTTGCGACGGCTTAGAAACGTCGATCCAATTGAATTGAAACCAATCACGCTACTGGTTGGCCGCAACAGTAGCGGCAAATCAACCTATTTACGGTCGCTCCCACTTTTCCGCCAATCGTTGTCAACTAGGATAAGCTCTCCGATACTGTGGTATGGTGATTTCGTCGATTTTGGATCGTTCGAAAGTTCTTCCAATAGTAAGTCGAAAACAGATCCTATCGTTTTTTCCTTTTCACTGGATAGCTTGGCCGTCGACAATCGACCGAGTCCGTACATTACCAGGACCAGAATATATGAAGATAAATATTTAGATATTAGACTTGATATTTCAATTGTTCCCTTTAGAGAACGGACGCGTATAAGCGAAATAGTCGTCGATCTTGGCGACTGGTATGAAACTAAGTACGTGGTCAAAATTGACGAAGCCGACTACGTATCGTCGATAGAGGTGAACGGCGTCGAAGCTATCGATGAAGTTTCCCCCWACAATCTGCTAGTTCGATCGACATCCTTGTTTCCAGAGATTTTGGTGATCGACTCTCAGGAACGGAACCGTCTGGTTTCGTCATTCGCCGAGTTCCAGGCGGCCCCAGAGAGTATAAAATTCTACAAGGCGTTAAACAACGTTTTGAGACCGCATATGGACGGGCGACTAAAGCCAAAGAAGATTGATGATCTAATCATTAATATGATCGCCGGCGGGTTTCCAAACGAAACATACATCAGAAATTTTGGGAAGTCTGGACCGAGTGTTCTAACCGCCTTCCTAAACGATCTTACGGGAGCCGACACACGCAACATTTACGATAAAGTAAGTCGGATACTGGCGGTGTCATCACTGATTCCACTTCTTCGAACGCTATCGTCCAAGTTTCGTACAATATTTGGCTCAACCCTATATATTGGACCGGCTCGCGCCCGCAGTGAACGCTATTATAGATATCAAGATCTAGCAGTCTCTGAGATTGATTCAGACGGAAAAAATCTGCCGATATTCCTTAATTCATTATCGCCGAGACAAATGGCTAGTCTATCGAATTGGATCAAAGATTTGTTTGGTTACGGCATTTCTATTCAGCGCGAGCGAGACCATATTAGTATCAATTTGGTGGAAGCTAGCTATCAACCGAATGTTGTTGATGTTGGGTATGGGGTTTCACAAATTCTTCCAGTCCTTGGGCAAATTTGGTGGGCAAAACATCGTCCAAGACGCCGAGAAATTCGCTCAAATCTGACAATGCTCGCGATTGAACAACCAGAACTTCATTTGCATCCTGCGCATCAAGCACTACTCGCAGATGCATTCGTTGGAATGACGCAAACAGAGGATGCGCTCGGTGTTGCCG
>NZ_JBFULT010000721.1:0-3136 GCF_054049755.1 Bradyrhizobium sp. P5_C11_2 | reverse complement strand
GAGGAGTGTGGCGAAGACTCGTCGTTCGGTACTCCTACCGCMCGCRATYGAYAGAYCWYGCGGTATGGGTCCYGGCYTTCGCCRGGACGACACCGTTTGCTTGGTTGCTCTATTGCCGCATCACAGAGCGGTGAACACGCGTAACGGCGCCGCCCTGCGCTCCGTCCTTTGGACATCGAACCCAAAAAGACGGAGACCGATCTTGACACTTTGGCGCAGCCTTTTCGTCGCCGCGAGCCTGCTGGCGGCCCCCATCAGCCTTGCTCACGCGCAGACCCCGCAGACCGTGAAGGCGAAGAACGTCGTGCTGGTGCACGGCGCCTGGGCCGACGGTTCGAGCTGGTCGGAGGTGATCCCGATCCTTCAGGCGGCCGGATTGCACGTCACCGCCGTGCAAAATCCGCTGTCGTCGCTTGCGGACTCCGTCGAGGCGACCAAGCGCGCGCTGGCCGAGCAGGACGGTCCGACCGTGCTGGTCGCGCATTCCTGGGGCGGCACCGTGATCAGCCAGGTCGGCACCGACCCGAAGGTCACCGGGCTCGTCTACGTCGCCGCACGCGCGCCCGATGCGAACGAGGATTTCGTCGCGCTGTCGAAGCAATTCCCGACCGGTCCGGTCCGCGCCGGCATCGTCGAGCGCGACGGCTACACCAAGCTCTCCGAAGACGCGTTCCTGAAGTATTTCGCCAATGGCGTGAAGCCGGAGCAGGCCAAGGAGCTCTACGCCGTGCAATGGCCGACGGCGGCCTCGATCTTCGCCGGCCGCACCACCGAAGCCGCCTGGCACACCAGGCCGAGCTGGTACGCGGTGTCGAAGAGCGACTACACCATCAATCCCGATCTCGAACGCTTCCTCGCCAAGCGCATGAACGCAACCACGATCGAGCTCGATGCCGGCCACCTCTCGCTGGTGTCGCATCCCAGGGAGGTGGCGAATTTGATTCTGGAAGCGGCGGGGTATGGGCGGAGTTGAGCGGCGGTTGCCGTAACGCGAAAGGCGCCCGACCTTTCGGGCGCCTTTTTGTTTTGCTCGGCCTTCTCCCCAACGTCGTCCTGGCGAAAGCCAGGACCCATTACCCGAGGGAGCAGTTTGGCGAAGGCTCATCGTCCGGTACTGGCATCTCCTACGATCGATAGACCTCGCGGTATGGGTCCTGGCCTTCGCCAGGACGACACCGTGTGTGCGGCGTGCAGCGTGCGATCAAACGAACACCGCGCGTGAGCGCTAATCCAGCCCCTGCGCTGCCGGCATGTCCTGCGTCGGCAAAATCGTCGGTGCGGGCTTCACTAGTCCAACCGTCGGCGCGGCAGCTTGCGCAGCCTCGGCGGGCTTGGGCTGCACGGCGGCGGTCTGCTGCGCGGGCTGAGCCTGCGGGGCCTGAGCCTGCGGGGCCTGAGCCTGCTGCGGCGCCGGCTCGGGCGAGGTCGGCCTGGCGGCGGCTACCGGTGTCTCGCCGCGCGGCGGCGCGGCCTTGGGCAGCGGCACGGCGCGGCTTGCGACATGCGGGATCGAGGCTGGCGGCCGCGGCGGGCCGCTGCGGATCGCGGTCGGCGGCGGCAGCGCGCCTTGCGGCCCGTACGGCGCGACCGCGCGCTCCTGATAGGCGGGAGCCATGCCGTAGGCATCGGCGGCCGGCATGAAACGCAAAATCCGTCCGTCGCGGGCGTCGATCACCAGCCGGCCGTCGTCGCCGCGGCGGTCGATCACCGCGATGGTGTAGACGGCGCCGCGCAGGCGCGGGATGCCGAGCGGCAAGAAGCCGTTCTCACGCAAGACCGCGTAGACCTCGGTAGCCGGCAGCAGCGCCGGCGCGAGCCCGCGATCATCGCCATAGCCATAGCCGTAGCGCGGCGGCGGTGGCGGGCCGGCGTCGGGCGGCGCGTATGGCCCGTCGAAATCCGACACGGCGATGCTGGCCCCTCCCGCAATACCGTTCGCCGGAACTTGCGCCTCAGCAGCCGTCGCAGCCAGCGCAAGCGCGGCGGCAGCCACACATCCTGTGAAAAACTTCATGGTCGAAACGCTCCTGTCAGGCCCCGGGACGGCTTGCGCTCTTTCGCTTCTTGTAGCGTGGCGCGCTTTTCGAAGGACCGATCCGAAGCTTCCCTCCGGATTCCGGCGTCCCCGGGGCCGGATCGCGGCGCGTTTGCTTCAAATCCGGGGCGCGCGCCCAACCGAAAGCGCTGATTGACACGTTGGGAATCGGGACTTTCGCGTGCTTGTGTGGTAGACAAAAATTTGGCAAGGTGCGGGTTAGGACAGGAAGACTGTCTCAATTTTGCCTGCGATCCCGGCATGGGGATTGCAACGAAAGTACGGTGCTCTCGAGCGCCAAGAAGGTACCAGGCAAAGCCGTTCTCGGGGACGAGGAACGCCTTGGCCTGAATCTAAGAAAATGCGGCTCGCAGCGGACGAGCGGTGGCCCAGAAGCGGGTGCCGCGGGACGCCCAAGGTGCGCCGAAGATGGCGGTGAGGCAGCTTGCCGCATGGAGAGGACGAGGACATGAACGGGTCGCAATTCGAGCGCGCAAACATCGTGGCAGAAGAACTGTCGGCGACGGTCGCCTCGAAAACGACTGATCCGATCCAGGAACACAATTCGCGCCCGCCGGCCGAAGGTCTCTACGATCCGAGCCTGGAAAAGGATTCCTGCGGCGTCGGCTTCATCGCCAACATCAAGGGCAAGAAGTCCCACGAGATCGTCTCGGACGCGCTCAGCATCCTCTGCAACCTCGAGCATCGCGGCGCCGTCGGCGCCGACCCACGCGCCGGCGACGGCGCCGGCATCCTGGTGCAGATCCCGCACGCCTTCTTCGCCCGCAAGGCCAAGGAGAACGGCTTCGCGCTGCCGCAGCCCGGCGAATACGCCATCGGCGCGCTGTTCATGCCGCGCGACACCGCCTGGCGCAACGTCATCAAGAGCATCATCTCCGACCAGATCAAGGAAGAAGGCCTCACCCTGCTCGGCTGGCGCGACGTGCCGACCGACAATTCCTCGCTCGGCGTCACCGTGAAGCCGACCGAGCCCGCCTGCATGCAGGTGTTCATCGGCCGCAACGGCACCGCCAAGACCGAGGACGATTTCGAGCGACGGCTCTACATCCTGCGCAAGTCGCTCTCGGTGGCGATCTACCT
>NZ_JBFULT010000720.1:0-3143 GCF_054049755.1 Bradyrhizobium sp. P5_C11_2 | reverse complement strand
CCAACATCCAGATCTCGATCGCGCCGAAATCGGCGCTGCACGATTTCCGCTCCGACTATCTCCTGAAAGTGTTCAAGTACGACGCCGCCACGAAGCGTTTCGAGGAATCGACGCTGGAGAACCAGATCGATCGTGACCGCATCCGCGCGGACGATACGCTCCGGCGCGACTTCAAGGCCTGGCTGCTCGCGCCGGAGAACCTTCGCGCGTTCGATCGCGGTACGGTGCTGATCCCCGAAAAATTCCTGGCCAAAGCCGCAATCGCGCCGACGCCGGCGGGCTTCGATGCATCGGACTTGCAGCCGGAATTCGGGATGATGCAGGGGGAGGACAAGAGCAAGGGCGATCCCGTCTTCACCGACGACGATGTCGTCGGCGCGCTGAAGCAGGCTGCCGCGCGCGGTATCGACATGCAGAATGTCCGCTCGGTCGCCGGCTTCCAGCGCCGCCTCAACGACGTCACCTGCTCGGGCTGCCACCAGACCCGCGGCATCGGCGGCTTTCATTTCCCGGGCGTGGATTGGCTTGCGGACAAGCCCTCCAATTCCACCATCGTGCCGGCCTCGCCGCACTTCTTCGGCGACCAGCTCCGCCGCCGCGACATCTTGACCTCATTTGCCGCGGGCAAACGCCCTGATTTCTCTCGCGGTTTTTCCAGCCGCCCGCAAACCCGCGGCAGCCCGGAGCTGGCCGGGACCGAGTACCAGGACGGCTGGGGCGCGCATTGTTATCTGCAGAATCCGGGATCGGGGGCGGCCGACAAGAGTTTTACGTCATGGACCTGTGCTAAAGGTCTCACCTGTCAGGCTGCCGCGGCCTCGAGCCGCATCGGCATGTGCTTCATCAAGACGCGTTAGGCCGCCTCCAACCGGTTTGGATTCCCCATGACGGACACGAGTGACGCCGACAAGAAGCGCAATCGCGAGATCGCGCGCAATGAGGAAGCCAAGCAGGTCACCGGCAGCATCCGCGTCAGCACCTGGGCGGTCGCGGTGGTCGTCATCGTCGGCGGAATTCTGTTCACGCTCGGCTGGCTGGCGTTGCGGTAGTTGGACGCGAAGATTTCCTTTCGCCTCTCCCCGCGTGCGGGGAGAGGCCGGAATGCGCGCGAAGCGCGGATTCCGGGTGAGGGGGCTCTCCGCGAGTCCGACTCTCACCGAATTTGCGGAGGCAGCCCCTCACCCCAACCCTCTCCCCGTAAGAACGGGGAGAGGGAGAAGAGAGAGCGTCGCGCCCTCACTTCGCGTAGTTCGTCATCCGCTTGCCGGGCAGCAGGTCATAGGCCGATTTCCAGCCGGGCAGCGCCGCCATACGGCCGAGCCAGGCGTGGATGGCGGGATGGCTTTCCGCGAAATCAAAGCCGTGCTCGTCGCTCGGATAGTGCAGATAGGCCATCATCGAGATATCGGCGACCGTCGGCCGCGCACCGATCGCGAAGGCATTGTGCTGGAGGTGCCCGTCGAGGATGTCGAGGAAGTCGTCGAGCCGCCGGCGGAAGTGCTTCAACACCTGCGGATCGTTGCTTTGCGTAAACGCCCGCATGAAGCGGTAGGTCGCCATGTAGCCGGTGAGCTTGTGGTTGTCCCAGAACAGCCAGCGCAACAGCTCGAACTGTTCCTCCTCCGTCTCGGCGCCAAAACGCCCGTATTGGTCGGCAAGCTTGAGCAGGAGGGGCGCGGTCTGCGTCATCTTCACGCCATCGACCTCGAGCACCGGGATCTCGCCCATCTCGTTCACGGTCTTGCGCCACTCCGGCGTGCGGGTGACGCCGCCGCCGAAATCGGTCCAGACCGGCTCGAACCTCTCGCCGCACAGCGTCAGCATCAGCGCCAGCTTGTAGCTGTTGCCGGATTCGGGGAAGTAGTGCAGGCGATAGCTGGGCATGGGACCTCACGGCGACGGTAGTTGTGGAGGCAAAGCTATCACGTCATCGTCGTCCCGGCGAAGGCCGGGACCCATAGCCACCGAAYKTGGTTTGGCGAAGACTYGGAGTTGCCGGCTTTGCGCGACAACTCTCACTCTGGGATATGGGTCCCGGCCTTCGCCGGGACGACGGCGGAGTATGTGGCGCCAGCGCGCCCTTACCCCACCGCCCCCGAACCCCGCAGCTGCTTGATCGCCGCCTCGTCGTATCCCGCCCCGCGCAAAATCTCGTCACTGTGCTCGCCGACGCCGGGCGGCTTGCGCGGTTGCACCTTTTTGGTGCCGTCGATCCAGATCGGGCTCGAGATGGTCAGCATGGTGTCGTTCTCGAACGGCACCAGCACTTCGTTGTCGAGCATCTGCTTGTCATTCGGGATGTCGTCGAGAATTCCGACGATGCCGAACACCAACCCGTTGCCGTCGAGGATTTTTCGCCATTCGGCGAGATCCTTGGTAGCGAAGGTCTCGTCAAAGATCTTGATCAGCTCGACCGAGCGGGCGTGACGGTCGGCCTTTGTGGCAAAGCGTGGATCGGCGATCAAATCCTCGCGTCCGAGGCATTTGGCCAGCGTCGGAAACTGCTTCTCCTCGCTCAGCAGCGACAGGATCAGCCAGCGGCCGTCCTTGCACTGATAGTGGTTGGCGACAGCGTTGAGCGCGCGCTCGCGCGGCCGCCTCTCGGCGAATTTGGCGCCGCTGAGCTTGGCCTGCGCCAGCGTGCCCGCGGCCCACACCCCGTTCGCCATCAGATTGGAGGCGACATGCGAGCCCTTGCCGGTCTTCTCGCGCTGATACAGCGCGGTGACGATCGCACTGTACAGGGCCATGGCGCAGGGATGGTCGCCCATGCCTGCGACCGAACGGGCCGGCGTGGTGTCGATGTCGGCGCGGACCAGGTCCATCAGGCCGGAGCGCGCCCAATAGGCGTTGCTGTCGAAGCCGGGCTTGTTGGCCTCCTCGCCCTTCTCGCCATAGCCGGTGAAGGAGGCGTAGATCAGCCGGTCGTTGAGATGGGCGAGGTGGTCATAGGTGATGCCGAGCTTGGCGCGCACCGGCGGCGGCATGTTGGTGATGAAGACGTCGGTCTCTTCCACCAGCTTGTAGAGCACGGCCTGCGCCTCCGGCTTGGAGAGGTCGAGCGCGATGCTCTTCTTGTTGCGGGCCTCCAGCAGCCAGGCGTAATTGTGTTCGCTGCTCGGATAGCCCGGAATGTTGGGCAG
>NZ_JBFULT010000719.1:0-3146 GCF_054049755.1 Bradyrhizobium sp. P5_C11_2 | reverse complement strand
CTTGCAGCCCTTGCGGCCCTTGCGGCTCGTGCGGCTCTTGGCGGACCGCCGCCGGGATGAACGCGGCGACGGCGCGCGGCGCGGTCTGGCGCAAGAGCTCGCCGGTGACGACGACACCGGAAGAAAGCAGCAGTGTCGCGAGCGTGGCGATCAGCACGATCGGCAGCTTCTTCGGGTAGGCCGGCATGTTCGAGACGATGGCGCGCGAGATGATGCGGCCTTCCGTCGGCGCGGTATCGATGCTCTCGCGGGTGTTGGCCTCGCGATATTTTGCGAGATAGGTCTCGAGCAGGTCGCGCTGCGCCTTGGCCTCGCGCTCGAGCGCGCGAAGCTGGACGTCCTGGCCGTTGGTCGATGTCGCCTGCGTCTTGAGCTGCTCGAGGCTCGCCGTCAGGCCGTCGACCCGGCCGCTGGCGATGCGGGCGTCGCTTTCCAGCGAGCGTGAAATCTTGGCGGCCTCGTCGCGAATCTGATTGTCGAGATCGCCGAGCTGCGCCTTCAGCTCCTTGATCCGCGGGTGATTGCCGAGCAGCGTGGACGACTGTTCGGCGAGTTGTGCACGCAGCGTCACCCGTTGCTCGGACAGCCGCCGCATCAGCTCGGAATTCACCACCTCGGACGCCTCGATCGGCTTGCCGCTCTGGAGCATCTCGCGGATCAGCCGCGCCTTGGACTCCGCGTCGGACTTCAGCGCGCGCGCATTGTTGAGCTGGGTGTTGACCTCACCCATCTGCTGGTTCGACAGCGTGGTGTTGTTGGTGCCGACGAATAGGCTCGACTTGGAGCGGAAATCCTCAGCCTTCGCCTCGGCCTCGGAGACCTTCTTCCGCAGATTCTCGATCTCGCCCGAAAGCCACTGGCTCGCGTTGCGCGCCTGATCCTGGCGCGCATTCTGCTGCAGCACGAGATAGCCGTCGGCGATCGAATTGGCGACGCGCACGGCAAGATCGGGATCGGCGGACTGGAATTCGACGACGATGACGCGCGACTTGTCGACTGCGTAGGCCTGCAGGCGCTCGTAATAGGCGTCGAGCACGCGCTCTTCCGGCGTCATCGAGAACGGATCGCGGCCGATGCCGACGAGGGCCGCGAGCGACTTCAGCGGCGAAATTCCCTGGAGCACCGGATCGAATTCGGGCCGCTCCGCAAGCTTGTTCTTCTTGATGATCTCGCGCGCGAGATCGCGCGACAGCACGAGCTGGACCTGGCTGGTGACGGCCTCGGGGTCGAGCGCCTGCCGCTCCTCGGTGCTGCGGTCGCTGGTCGGCCGCAGGAATACGTTCTCGCGGCCGTCAATCAGGATGCGCGATTCGGACTTGTAGCGCGGCGTGATGAGATTGACGACGGCGACGGAAGCGACGAGCGCCAGCACCGTCGGCACGATGATCCAACCGCGCTTGCGCGCAAGCGCGCCGCCGAGCGCGTGCAGATCGATATCACCGGATTCGGCTGGCGCCTGCTTCACCGCGGCGGGCGCAGGCCTGGCGTCAACCTTGGCTTTGGCTTCAGGCCTGGGCTTCGGCACGGCCCGCTCGACCAGCGCCTTGTCCTTGCCGGCACGCCAGAACGCTAAACGCATCGAACACTCCCGCAGGGCAACGCCACTAACCTAGCTCAACCGGGGCGATTACACTCCATTAAGGTTGCCGCTGGGTTAATCGTGAACCCTTGCGACAGACGCGCGCGCTGTCGTCACCGTTTGTTAACCACGAAGKCTCTTAATCCGTCTCGATATTTCGAGAACTTTGTTCGGCATCCGCCGTCGAGCGCTGGTTTAGATCATGCCCCCCTCTCCCGACCAGCCGCTTCGAATCCTGCACGCCGTGCGCGCGCCCGTGGGCGGCATCTTTCGCCACATCCTCGACGTCGCCAACGGCCAGGTCGATCGCGGTCACCATGTCGGCATCCTCGCCGACAGCCTCACCGGCGGCGAGCGCGCGGACAAGGCGCTTGAAGAACTTGCACCGCGGCTGACGCTCGGCGTGCACCGGATGGCGATTCACCGCGAACCGTCGCCGGACGATTTCCTGGTGTGGCTGCGGATGCGACGCCTGATCGCCAAGCTCAAGCCCGACGTCCTGCACGGCCACGGCGCCAAGGCCGGCGCCTTCCTGCGCATGCGGCGACGTTCCGACGACACCATCCGCATCTACACCCCGCATGGCGGCTCGCTGCACTATCCCCTCAACACCCTCAAGGGCGAGTTTTACGCGCGGCTCGAGCGCACGCTGATGGGCTCGACCGACCTGTTCCTGTTCGAGAGCGTCTTTGCCCGCGACACCTATCAGCGCATCGTCGGCATGCCCAAGGGCGTGGTGCATTGTGTCTTCAACGGCGTGACGCCCGAGGAATTCGAGCCGGTCGTCGTTGCCGACGATGCCACCGATCTCGCCTATGTCGGCGAGTTCAGGCATATCAAGGGCGCCGACCTCCTGGTCGATGCGGTCGCGCGCCTGCACGCGAAGGGCACCAGGGTCACGCTGACGCTCGGCGGCGACGGCGAGGAGACGGCCGCGCTGAAGGCACAGGTCGAGAGGCTTGGCCTTGGCAGCGCCATCCGCTTCCTCGGTCACGTCAAGGCGCGCTACGGCTTTTCCAAGGGGCGGCTTCTGGTCGTCCCCTCGCGCGGCGATTCCATGCCGTATGTCGTCATCGAGGCTGGAGCGGCCGGCATTCCCATGATTGCGGCACGCGTCGGCGGTATCCCCGAAATCTTCGGTACCGAGAGCCCCGCGCTGTTCGCAGCGAGCAACGCCGAGGCCATGGCGGACGCGATTGCGGCCGCGCTCGCGAACGCGCAGCTGACCGCGCAACGCGCGGCGTCCTTGCGTGAGCGCATCTCGGCGTATTTCTCCCAGCAGGCGATGGTCGACGGCGTGCTCGCGGGATATCGCGACGCATTTACCAATCACTAACCATTCTTAAGGCCGCTTTAGAGAATCTTCCGATTTGTCCGTTATCCGATGAGCCCAGGGGATGCACGCCCGGGGCGCATAGCCGTGGCCCGCGGGTTTTTGGAATGGACGTGGACAGCCGTGGAACCGCTCAACGCTCGCTCGATGCTCGATGCCGCGACCAGCGCCGCGGCCAAACCGGCCGATCAGCCCTTCGTTGAACGCCGCCGCCGGCTGACGCCGGCCGCGCTC
>NZ_JBFULT010000718.1:0-3158 GCF_054049755.1 Bradyrhizobium sp. P5_C11_2 | reverse complement strand
GCTCGATCTTGACGACGTCGGCGCCGAAATCCGAGAGCACGGTCGCGGCGGCGGGCGCTGCGATGAAGCTCGCGCAGTCCAGAACCTTCAGCCCTGCAAAAATGCCTTTTTCCATCGCGGCGTTGCTCCTCGCTCTTGTTGTTTCCCGCGCGCTGGAATTGGCGCGGCCACATCATGGGAGCATTAGACCGATGTTTTGGCGCGATGCAACGCCATCGGGCGCAGGGCATCGCTGCGGCGATCAGCGCGCGTCCGCCACGGATCCTGAATTTATCCCCGTCACCCTGAGGTGGCCGCCTCTTCAGCGGCCCTCGAAGGGCGACGGCCCGGCTGCATCCCGGCCGTTCATCCTTCGAGGCTCCCGGCGCGATGCTTGGCATCGCGCCACTCGCACCTCAGGATGACGGAACWGCAATTGCGCGTGTTGTGAGAGGGTACGAATCCGGAAGCAGCCTCACTCCTCCCCCGCCAGCAACGCAGCATTGCCGCCGGCTGCCGCCGTGTTGATGGTCACGGTCTGCTCGGTGGCAAAGCGCGCGAGGTAGTGCGGGCCGCCGGCCTTGGGCCCGGTTCCGGACAGGCCGTTGCCGCCGAACGGCTGCACGCCGACCACGGCGCCGATCATGTTGCGGTTGACGTAGATGTTGCCGACCTGGACGCGGTCGATGATCGCCTCGACCGTGTCGTCGATGCGAGAATGGACGCCGAGCGTCAGCCCGTAGCCGGTGCGCGCGATCGCCTGCAGGACGCGCCCGAGCTGCTCGGCCGGATAGCGTACGACGTGCAGAACCGGGCCGAACACTTCCTCGGTGAGCTGGCCGGCATCCCTGAGCTCGAAGATGTGCGGCGCGACGAAGCAGCCCTCCGGCGCCGAGCCTGCAAAGTGCAGCCGCGCTTCTCGCTTCATCCGCGCGATATGCGCATCCAGCCGCTGCTTGGCCTCCTGGTCGATCACCGGTCCGACATGGCTTGCAATTTCGGCGGGGTCGCCGATCCTGAGTTCACGCGCCGCGCCCGCGATCATTTCGATCATGCGGTCGGCAACATCCTCCTGCACGAACAGCAGCCGCAGCGCCGAGCAGCGCTGACCGGCGGAGCGAAACGCCGAGGTCACGACGTCGTCCGCGACCTGTTCGGGCAGCGCGGTGGCATCCGCGATCATGGCATTGATGCCGCCGGTCTCCGCGATCAGCGGCACGATCGGGCCGTCCTTGGCGGCGAGCGTCCGGTTGATGGCGCGCGCCACCTCGGTCGAACCGGTGAAGACGACGCCGGCGATGTCGGGATGCGCCGTCAGCATGGCGCCGATGCGGCCGTCGCCGGTGACGAGATGCAGCGCGCTCTTGGGGATGCCGGCCTCGTGCAGCAGGGCTACGGCCTCGCGCGCGATGCGCGGGGTCTGCTCGGCCGGTTTTGCCACCACGCTGTTGCCGGCCATCAGCGCCGCCGTGACCTGGCCGAGGAAGATCGCCAGCGGGAAATTCCAGGGCGAGATCGCCACGAAGACGCCGCGGCCGCGCATGGCAAGCGTGTTGCTCTCGCCGGTCGGACCCGGCATCGCCGTCTCGCTGCCGAACAGTTTTCGGCCCTGCGCTGCATAGTAGCGGCAGAAGTCGGCGGCCTCGCGCAGTTCCGACAGCGCATCGTCGAGCGTCTTGCCGCCCTCGCGCTGCAACAGCGCGATGAAATGGGCGCTGCGGCTCTCCAGCAGATGCGCGGCCTGCTCCAGCGCCGCGGCGCGCGTGGCCGCGGGCGTCCGGCTCCAGGCCGCAAAGTCCGCGCGTGCCGCTTCTATCGCTGCGTTGGCCTGATCCGGCGTTGCGTCGGGCGGCGGTCCGAGATCGGGCGTCTCACGCTTGACATCGGCCAGCAGGCGGTCGAGCGCGGCACGCTCACCGAACTCGACGCCGCGTGAATTGCGCCGCTCCGGGGCGAAGAGGTCGCCCGGCAGCGGAATTTTGGCGTGGTGCGCATGATCCGGCCGGACGATGAGATCGGCCGGGCGCTTCAGCAGCGCCAGGACCGGCACGCGATAATCGGCCGCCTGCGCCACGAAGGACGAATTGGCGCCGTTCTCCAGCAGCCGCCGCACCAGATAGGCGAGCAGGTCACGATGGCTGCCGACCGGAGCATAGGTGCGATAGGCGATATCAGGGTGATCCTTGGCGAGCTGTTCGTAGAGCGCTTCGCCCATGCCGTGCAGGCGCTGGAATTCGAAGCCGCCGCTGGTCCCGGCCAGCTCCAGCACGGTCGCGACCGTCAGCGCGTTATGGGTGGCGAATTGCGGGAAGATGCGCGGCCGAAGACCCAAGAGCTTCTGCGCGCAGGCGACGTAGTTCAGATCCGTCATCGCCTTGCGCGTGAACACGGGATAGCCGTCGAGCCCGCGCTCCTGCGCGCGCTTGATCTCGGTGTCCCAATAGGCGCCCTTGACCAGCCGCACCATCAGGTTGCGATCATGCGCGTGCGCAAGCTGGTGGATGTAGTCGATCACCGCGCTGGCGCGCTTCTGGTAGGCCTGGATCGCGAGCCCGAACCCGTCCCAGCCCTTGAGCGAGGCATCGGCGAGCGTTGCCGCGATCACGTCGAGCGACAGCTCCAGCCGGTCGGCTTCCTCGGCATCGACCGTGAAGTTGAGGTCATGGGCCTTGGCGCGCCGGGCCAGATCGAGCAGTTGTGGCACCAGCTCGCGCATCACGCGCGCGTGGCTGATCGCCTCGAAGCGGGGATGCAGGGCCGACAGCTTGACGGAGATGCCGGGCCGGTCGGGCAGGGGATGGTTGCCGGCCGCCTTGCCGATGGTCTCGATCGCACTGGCATAGGCGTCGAAATAGCGCTTTGCGTCCGCAGCCGTCCGCGCGCCTTCGCCGAGCATGTCGAAGGAGTAGCGCGGCTTCTGGCCGGAGCGCGGCCGGCCCCGCTCCAGCGCCTGTTCGATGGTCTCCCCTAACACGAAATGATTGCCCATCAGCCGCATCGCCTGGCGGGTGGCCGTGCGCACCGCCGGCGCGCCCAGGCGCTTCACCAGCCGGCCGATGGTGCCGTCGGGCGTCTCGCCGGGCTGGATCACCCGCGCCGACAGGCCGAGCGCCCAGGCCGAGGCGTTGACCAGGAAGGCGGTGGACTTGGTCTCGTGATGGATGAAGTCGCCCTCGCCG
>NZ_JBFULT010000717.1:0-3174 GCF_054049755.1 Bradyrhizobium sp. P5_C11_2 | reverse complement strand
GCCGAATCGTGTCCCTGCCAGGCAGAGCCCGCACCAAGAATCGCCCCACCGAGAACGATGACGGGCGGCAGGATGAAGACCCGGAATCGTCCTCCCAGCAACGATCCGATCAACAGGCTGAAAATGGCTACGGTACTCACGACACAACTCCCTGAATTGGTCACGAGTGTTAACGGCGGCGACCTAATAACGGCTTAAGCGGCATGGTTGAACAGCCGTTCAAATGCGCGCGCAATGCTGTGCGCAAATGCCGCGATTTGCCGGGAATCGCGGCGTGGTGCCCGCATTATTGTCACGTGTGTGACAGGACTTTGTGCATTCTCTTGTTGCGGCGCTGCGTTGCAGAAAATCGATTTGATTTTTTCGGTGCACTGCCGCAATGTCGCTTTGTTTAGTTAAGATATACTTTGTCCCACGTCGACGATTTCGATGTATTGGCTCGCAATTCTCAATTGCGATGAGCGACGAGGCAGCGAGGTTCGGATGGCTGTAGCAACTTACGGTTCGGAAAACTATTATTCGGCTATATCGAACCGGCGCGGTGCTCTCCAAAGACCCCTCCAGGTGGCATTGATCGCMGGTGACTTCGTCGCCGTGCTTCTCAGCTATTTCGCGGCGAACGGTCTTTATCGCACGCTCGTGGCCGAGCAGGATTCATCCGTTGGAGCGGGTCTCGTCGTCGGCGCGGTGTTCGTGACGATCGCTTACTTCCAGGGCGTCTATGATCATCATCGCCTCTTGAATACGATCTGGCAGCTCCGCAAGGCTCTGGCGGTCTGGTTCATCTCGCTGACCATTCTCGCGGTCGAGGCCTTCCTGCTCAAATCGTCCGCGGATCTGTCGCGCGGGACCACGCTGTTGTTTGCCGCGACGGGCGGCGTTGCCTTGGGCGGGCTCCGCGTGCTGTGGCGCCTGGCGCTGACGTCGAGCTACGCCAAAGGGCGCCTGGTCGACCGGAAGGTGGTGCTGCTCAGCCTCAAGCCTCTCGATTTCACCTCGAGCCGCTTCAAGGATCTGCGCAAGCACGGCTTCAATGTCGTGCGGCATTTCGTGCTCGAGCCGTCCGAAGAGGGCGCGGGCTGGGATCGCGAGATCCGCGACATCACCCGTCAGGCGCGGACGGCGGATGTGGAAGAATATCTCCTGGTCATCGACTGGGACGAAATGCCTCTGCTCCAGAAGCTGAGCCAGCACCTGCGCGTGGTTCCGCAGCCGATCCGCCTTCTGCCGGATTTCCCCATCGCCGATCTGGTCTCGCGCCCGTTCCAGCCCGTCAGCGGCACGGTCGCGATCGAAATCCAGCGTGCGCCGCTCAGCGTGTTCGAGCAGGCGCAGAAGCGCTGCCTCGACATCGGCCTTGCCTCGTTCGCGCTTCTTCTGCTGGCGCCGCTGCTGGTGACCGCCGCGATCATGATCAAGCTCGATTCGAAGGGCAACGTGATCTTCAAGCAGTCCCGGCGCGGGTTCAACGGCAAGCAGTTCGAGATCTGGAAGTTCCGCTCCATGACGGTGGCGGAGAACGGACATGTCGTCACGCAGGCGACGAAGAGCGACGTGCGGGTGACGCGCGTCGGTCGCGTGCTGCGGCGGACCAGCATCGACGAACTGCCGCAGCTCTGGAACGTCCTGCGCGGCGAGATGTCGCTGGTCGGGCCGCGCCCGCACGCGCTGGCGCACGATAATTATTACGACCAGCTCATCAGCAACTACGTCTATCGCCATCACATGAAGCCCGGCCTGACCGGATGGGCCCAGGTCAACGGCTTCCGCGGCGAAACCCCGACGATCGATCTGATGGAAAAGCGGGTCGAGTACGATGTCTGGTACGTCAGCAACTGGAGCATCTGGCTCGACATCAGGATCATCCTGAAGACCGCGCTGGCGCTGATTCATCAGGAAGCCTATTGAGCCCTTGACGGCTGGGGTCTGGTCCCGCGCACGTCCATAGGCCCAGCGTCGCCAACGATGCCCGTAAAGGGCAGGAATGGGCTAGTCCCTCATATGGGCAGGCCTGTCATCCGACGGGTAGCAGGGATGGCGCAGTTGCAGTCCCTTTTCCGTGACGTAGCGCCGAAATAGTTCCCGGTCGATTTCCGGCGCTCCGCATGTCCGGTTGAGAAGTTCGGCACGCGCGCCCGCGGCGGCTGTCTGATAAAGCGCGGCCGCGCTCGGAAACAGACGCGCGCTGAAGACGTCGGTGAAATCCTGAGCCGCACTCGCTTTCAGCTCGGGCGACAGCGCGCCATAGACGCGAAGTGCCAGCGGCGCGCGAATGAGCTGCAGCCAGGCTTCGTGTGGCGCGAACCTGTAGGAAAGGCCGAGCAGCGTCGCCGCGTGCGGTCCAAAGCCTTCCTGACGTATTGCCGACCAGTAGGCACCGAGCCACCCCAGTCCTTCGGAAGGCGCGCAGAGCAGCAGCGCCCGGCTCGAGGACGTAACCGCCTCGGTGTCGACGTCAGCCTGCTTCAGGTCGCCGCTGCGTGTCGACTCGTCGGCGACTGCCAGCTGCAGCAGCAAGAGCTCTCGCATCGTCTTGGTGCTGCATTGCCGCTGGGCCGCTGCCAGATTCTCCGCGACCAGCTGCCTGAGCTGATCCGTATCGTATCTCTCTCCGCGTGAAACCCGACTGGCGACCTGCGGGATCGCCGCAGACGTCAGATTGGGGGCCGCGTATACGACCCACGCCATTGCGCCGGCCGCAAGAGCGATGTTTACGCCGAGCAGAACCTGACGATATCCTCGCGGCGACGGCGGCTGCGCAGGTCGCGCGCTAGGCTCCCTCGACATAATAGCTGCCGTAGTGCGAGCCCTTATACGCCTCGATCCGCTTCAGCATCTTCGGATTGGCGCGGTTGAGCACGGCACCCAGCACCTTCTTCTGGATGCCTTCCGAGCTTGCCATCGACTCCTGCAGCGCGTTGCGGCTGGTGCGGCCCCACTCGATCACATAGACCATGGCGTCGACGAGGTGGCTGACGGCCTTGGCGTCCGTCACCGGCATCACCGGCGCCAGATCGATGATGATGTATTCGTATTCCTCGCGCACCACCGCGAGCAGGTCCGCCATCGACTTGGATGCGATGACGTCCGCCGAGTTCACCATCCGCGATGCGAGGAAGGACGGCATGAAATCGAGCCCGCTCTCCTTGCTGCGCTGGATATGATATCCGAACG
>NZ_JBFULT010000716.1:0-3213 GCF_054049755.1 Bradyrhizobium sp. P5_C11_2 | reverse complement strand
GTGACGATCTTGCCCGGGGTCTGCGACGGCTTGCCGTTCTGCTGGTTCGGCTGGTTGTTGCCCGCCGGCAGGTTGACGATCTGGCCGCCATTGCCGAGCTTGCCGATGACGTTGTTGTCGCCCGGCTTCTGCACCACCGGCAAATTGCCGTTGATCTGCGCGCCGCCATTGCCCTGCTGCACCAGCGGCATGTATTTGGGCTGGCCGAGATTGCCGATCTTGAAGGTCGGGTTGATGTTCTGCGGGGCCAGGAACTTCGTCGCCTGCATCAGCGGGATCAGCTTCGGCTGCGCTGCGAGCTTCAGCGCGGACACGGCATAGGGGCTGTTGCCGTAGCTGTCGTAGAAGGTCTGGTAGCCGAGCGGCGAGTTCGCGAGCACCGCCTTGTGCCAGGCCTGCGAGATCAGCAGGTTGGAGAGCAGCCAGCGGATGTGATCGCACAGCGGGTCGTGCGGATACATCTGGATGAACTCCTGATAGTATTCGGGGCGGCCTTCGGACAGCACGTAGTCATAGGCCTGACGCGTCGAACGGCTCGGCAGGTTGGACGCCATCTGCACCACCGGCGCATTCACCGGCGCGCGGCTGGCGGCAACCGCGGTGTCGCCGAAGAAGGTGAAGTCCGAGGTCAGCGACGAGCTTTCCCACGGAATCTGCGCGCCGCTGGTGGTCTGGTTCACCGCGAGACGCACGCGCTTGAACAGCTGCTCGATCGGCACGTTGGGCTCGCGTGCGACGTTCAGGAAGGCCTGCGTGTAGGGGCTGTGGCCGCCGGTGCCATCCAGCGCTTCCGTACCCGGCGCCGTCGAGTAACCGACGATCGAGCCGTTCGGCGCATCGACGATGGCGAGGCCCCGGCCGGCGTCGTTCACGGTCGGGAACGGATTGTTGCGGCAGGCATCGAGGATGACGATGCGCACGCGACTCGGAATCGTCTCCAGCGTCGACATCACGTCGACCAGGCGAACCGAGTTGTTGACGAGCTCGGTCGGGTTCGACACCTTCGCATCGACGGGAACGAGGTAGTTCTCGCCGGCGAGCTGCACGCCGTGACCGGCATAATAGACCATCGCAACGGTGTTCGGGCCGCGCGCGGCGACCTTGGCGGAGAAGTCCTGCACCACGCGGAGCATGTCGTTCTGGGTGAGGTCGGTTGCGGCGACCACCTCGAAGCCGGCCGAATTCAGGAACTGCGCCATCGACTGCGCGTCATTGTCGGGGTTTTCGAGCTGCGGCGCGTTCCGGTAGTTGGAATTGCCGATCACCAGCGCCACCCGCTGCTCCGGGCCTTGCAGCGCCGTCGGCGCGGCCGGCTCGACAGGGGCCACTTGCGCGGAAACGGGGCCGCAGGCGAAGCCGACCAGGCTTCCGAGCAGGCCGGCATACATCAGGAAAGGCTTTAGGCGGAACATGGCGTGCTCCTTTGGCACTCATCTCGATGCGAGATTGGTTGCGAGCAAGCTTGGCCGCGTTCGAGCCCGGGGTCCGTGATCGCGGTCACCATGCTAGGCTGCGTGATCTGAATCACGCTGGAACCTGCTATGGTTAGCGCGCGCTTGCCGACCGCGCTGCTTTCGCCGGCCAAAGACATGTCAGTAGGGATGGTCCGTCACATGCTGAAATCGATCGATCCGATCCTCACGCCCGATCTGCTCTGGCTGCTCGCCTCCATGGGCCATGGCGACGACCTCGTGGTCGTCGACGCCAATCATCCGGCGACACACATCGCCCGGACGACGTCGTCGCAGCGCCTGATCCAGTTGCCGGGCATGCGCATGGAGACCGCCATGCGCGCCATCATGACGCTCTATCCGCTCGACGATTTCGATCCCGATCCGGTGCGCGTGATGATGCCCGTCGACGATCCCGACCGCGTCCCCGACGTGCAGCGCGCGGTGCTGGCAGAAATCGAACGCGCAGCCGGTTGCCCTGTAACTCCCGGCAAGCTCGCGCGCGCGGATTTTTATCGCGCGGCTGCTGCGGGTTTTGGCGTGGTGCAGGTCGGCGACAGCAGGGGGTATGGGTGCTTCTTGATCAGGAAGGGTGTGATCAGCTAACGGAAGTCGTGTGCGGCTGTGAAGCCTTGCACTTGAATTTGAATAGCCTTCCCGCAAGCGACTATCTATGGTCGATTCATGTCACGCTTTCTGTGTCTATCTGTTGCTATCATTCTGTCACTGTTGTCGATCACCGCATCAGCCGCCCCGGTCAAGAAACGGCAGGCGCAAGCCTGGCATGGCTACGGCTTCCTGCCGGGCTATCGCCAGCCGCTCAGCAACAGCATTCCGCTTTACAAGCAGAAGGAAGCGATGCGGCGGCTGTCGCGCAGCGACCGGCGTCATTGGTATATCGACCCGGTCCCCCAATATTACGGCTGGGATGGCGAATGGCGCTATTTCGGCCGCCCCGGCTTCGGCGGCGGCCGCTACAACGGCGGCAGCTTCGGTCCATGCTGGACGCGGACACCGATCGGCGCGGTCTGGAACTGCGGGTGATCGGCTTCGTCATCGCGAGCCAATGGGTCGCGCGCAGCGCGGCCCGATGAAAGACTCCGYGAAGCAATCCAGAGTCTTGTTGCGGAGGGATGCTGGATTGCTTCGCTACGCTCGCAATGACGAGAGTGAGCGGCGTGCGCCATCTATCACCGTCACCCTGAGGTGCGCGCTCTGCGGCGCGAATGCGCCGTGGAGCAAGCCTCGAAGGGCGACGGCCCGGCTGCATCGCGGCCGTGCATCCTTCGAGGCTCGGCTTGCAATGCTTTCGCATCGCAAGCCTCGCGCCTCAGGATGACGGGACTGGAAGCYGCGCTCGCCTTACGAGAAGAACGCGATCTTCTCGGCTTGGGTCATGCGGCGGAGCGGGGCGAGGGGATCGTTGGCGGCGGCGCGGGGCCTTTGCAGCATGCCGCTGGCGAGGATGCTGGCGCCGAGCGACGGCTCGGGCATGAACGACGGCATGGGCGACGGCATCGGCAGCGTTGCGACTGGAGCCATCTCCGGTGCCGGATGCTCCATCACCTCGGCGGCGGCCTCGGCAATGGCGTTGGTGAGGCGCGCGAGCGATTCCATCGCGATCGGCGCGTCCGCGGCGGGCGCTTCTGCGATCGGGGCTGCGGCCGGCTCCGGCGCGATCGGCTCCGGCAGCTCGGCGGCCATCGGCGCTGCGACCTCCGCAACAATCGGTTCCGGAATTGGCGTGGCCATCTCGGCGGTC
>NZ_JBFULT010000715.1:0-3218 GCF_054049755.1 Bradyrhizobium sp. P5_C11_2 | reverse complement strand
CGATTTGCCTGAGCCGCTCTCGCCGACGATGCCGAGCGTGCGGCCCTTGCGCAGCGTCAGCGTCACCTTGTCGGCGGCGACGACCTCGCGGCCTTTGCCGAAGAACGCACGTTCGCGATAGACCTTGCCGAGCTCGTTGGCCTCCAGCACCACCGGTTCCTTGCTCTCCTCACGCGGAGCCCGCGGCACCAGGCTCGGCACCGCAGAAAGCAGGTTGCGCGTGTACTCCATGGTCGGATTGCGCAGGATGGAATCGAGCGTGCCGGTCTCGACCAGGCGGCCCTGCCGCATCACCGCGACGCGGTCGGCGATCTCCGCCACCACGCCCATGTCGTGGGTGATGAACAGCACGGCCGTACCGTGATCGCGCTGGAGGTCGCGGATCAACGTCAAAATCTGCTTCTGCGTGGTGACGTCGAGCGCGGTGGTCGGCTCGTCGGCGATGAGGAGCTTTGGCTCGAGCACCAGCGCCATCGCGATCATGATGCGCTGGCGCTGACCGCCGGAGAGGCGGTGCGGGTAGGAGGCGAAGATGCGCTCGACCTGCGGCAGGCGCACCTGCTCCATCATGTCGAGGATGCGCTTGCGGCGCGCTTTCGCATCGAGATCGGTGTGAGCGCGCAGGACCTCGTCGATCTGGCGGCCGACCGGCACCACCGGATTGAGCGCCGTCATCGGCTCCTGGAAGATCATCGCCATCCGCGTCGCGCGCAGCTGCCGCAGGCGGCGGTCGGTCGCGGTGAGCAGTTCCTCGCCGACCAGCTTGACGCTGCCGCCGGTCGGAACCAGCGTGCCCTTCGGCAGCAGGCCCATCGTGGTCAGCGACGTCACCGACTTGCCCGAGCCGCTTTCGCCGACGAGGCACAGCGTCTCGCGCTCATGCACCTGGATCGAGATGCCGTCGAGGATGTTCGTCCCCTTCGGCTTCCTGCCGACGGAAACGACGAGGTTGTTGATGTCGAGGATGGGGTTGGTCATGCCGCAAAACTCTCGTTGGTCATTCCGGGGCGCGCGTTAGCGCGAGCCCGGAATCCATCGGGCCGCAATACAAGAGGTGAAATGGATTCCGGGTTCGCGCCAAGAGGCGCGCCCCGGAATGACGTCGTTGGATGTTTCACTTCCCCTCCCGCTGCTTCATGCGGGGATCGAGCGCATCGCGGGCGGCGTCGCCGATCAGGTTGATGCTGAGGATGGCGATCGAGAGCAAGAGGCCCGGCCAGAAGATCAGCGTCGGCTTGAGCTGGAAGTACTGGCGGCCCTCAGCCATGATGTTGCCCCAGGTCGGCGTCTCCGGCGAGATGCCGGCGCCGAGGAAGGACAGGATGGCCTCGGTCAGGATCGCGGAGGCGCAGACATAGGTGCCCTGGACGATCAGCGGCGCGATGGTGTTCGGCACCAGGTGCCGCCACATGATCTTCGGCAGCGACGAGCCCACCGAGATCGCGGCCTCGACGTAAGGTTCCTCGCGCGCGGACAGCACCACCGAGCGCACCAGGCGGGCCACGCGCGGGATCTCCGGGATCGTGATCGCAATCAGCACGGTCCAGAGGCTGGCGCCGGACAGCGACACCACGGCGATTGCGAGCAGGATGCTCGGCATCGCCATCAGGCCGTCCATGACGCGCATCATGACGGAATCGACCAGCTTGAAGAAGCCGGAGACGAGGCCGATCGCCAGCCCAATGACGATCGACATGATCGCGGAGCCGACGCCGATCAGAAGCGAGACGCGGCCGCCATACATGACGCGCGACAGCAGGTCGCGACCATAGGCGTCGGTGCCGAGCAAAAACTGCGCCGAGGAGGGTTTCAGCCGCTGCGACGGCGCAAGCTGGATCGGATCATGCGGCGCGATCAGCGGCGCCAGGATCGAGATCAGCACGATCAGCGCGAGGCAGACCGTGGCCGCCGCGATGATCGGCGTCGAGGTGAGGAATCCGAGGCGCGGCCGCAGCGGCGACGTGATCGGAATGGACGACTGGGGAAGGGTATCGACCGACATTTTTGTCCTTATCCTTGCCTCAGTACCGGATCCGCGGATCGAGCAGCGTATAGGCGACGTCGATCAGGAGATTGACGACGACGTAGATCAGCGACGTCAGCAGGATCATTGCCTGGATGACCGGGTAGTCGCGCGCCAGCACCGCATCCACGGTCAGGCGCCCGATGCCGGGGATGTTGAACACGCTCTCGGTGACGACGACGCCGGAAATCAGCAGCGCGAAGCCGGTGCCGATCACGGTGATCACGGGGACCGCGGCGTTCCGCAGCGCATGCCGCATCATCACGGCGACCTCGTTGATGCCTTTTGCGCGCGCGGTGCGGACGTAATCCTCGCCCAGCACGTCGAGCATCGCCGCCCGCGTCATGCGCGCGATCAGCGCGATATAGATGAAGGACAGCGCGCAGGTCGGCAGGATGATGCGCTCGAAGAACGGCCCAAAGCCGTTCGATATGCTGCGGAAGCCCTGCACCGGAACCCAGCGCAGGTCGATGGCGAAGACTTCGATCAGGACGTAGCCGACCACGAACACCGGCACCGAGAAGCCGAGCACCGACAGCCCCATCACGCAGCGGTCGATCCAGGTGCCGTGCTTCCAGGCCGCGATCACCCCCAGGGGAACGGCGACGACGACGGCGAGGACGATGGTCGACAGCGCGATCGAGATCGACGGCTCGACGCGCTGGCCGATCATCTTCATGACGGGCAGGTTGGAGATCAGCGAGGTCCCGAGATCGCCGTGCAGGAGCTTGTTCACCCAGGTGACGAACTGCACGATCAGGGGATCGTTGAGGCCGAGCGAGGTGCGGATGCGCTCCAGCCGTTCCGGCGTGGCGTTGTCGCCGGCGAGAATCGCGGCGGGATCGCCGGGGGTGAGGCGGAGCAGGAGGAAGACGAACAGGGCCACCACGCCCATCACGGGCACGGCGGCGAAAATTCGACGAAGGAGATATCCGAGCAAGTTGGATCCGTCAGATTAGAGTCAAATCGGGGCAGCGCTCATGGCCTGTTCTGCCATCAGCCTAACATTTCAGCAATTCCCATGCCATCCGGGCCACAGGTTTTGCAGTGCGGCCAGTCATTCTCTTGCGGCGTCATTCCGGGGCGATGCGCCAGCATCGCACCCGGAATCTCGAGATTCCGGGTTCGCGTCTTTCGACGCGCCCCGGAATGACGATCTAATCACTCCAGCGTCGCCAGCAGCCCGGCCATCAGG
>NZ_JBFULT010000714.1:0-3228 GCF_054049755.1 Bradyrhizobium sp. P5_C11_2 | reverse complement strand
CAGCATGGCGAGGTCGCGCAGCGCGCCGCGAATCTCCTCGCCGACCCTGGCGCAGCCGTCGGCATCGGTGTTCGGCAACAGCACGGCGAACTCCTCGCCGCCGTAGCGCGCCGCGAGGTCGGCCGGCCGCCGCGGATGAGCGGACAGGATCCGCCCCAGCGCACGCAGGCAGCCGTCGCCGGCCAAATGCCCGTAATGGTCGTTGAACGCCTTGAAATGATCGACGTCGATCAGCAGGAGCGAGAGTGGGGTGCCATCGCGGCGGGCGCGGGCCCATTCGTCCGCGAGGCGCTCGTCGAATGCGCGCCGGTTGGCGAGCCCGGTGAGGCCGTCGGTCGCCGCGAGCGAGGCGAGCTTGTCCTGCAAGTCCTTCTGTTCGGTCATGTCGCGCACCACCGCGACGACGCCGTCGATCTCGCCGCTGTCGGACGCCCGGGTCACGTGCAGGGCCGACTCGGCCCAGATCTCGCCCTTGTCGCGATGGCGCTGACGGTAGACGAACCTTGCCTCCTCCGCCTCGCCGTTCTTCAGCGCGGCAATCGCCTGCTCGACCCGCTCCATGTCCTCCGCGTGAACCCCGGCCACGGCCGACGTCCCCAGCAGTTCGTTGGAAGACCAGCCGATGATGCGCGCGCATGACGGAGAAACGTAGATCAGCCGGTTATCCAGCCCGATCCTGGTCACCATGTCGCTGGATTGCTCGGCCAGCAGGYGGAAATGGGCTTCTTTGGCGATCAGGGCCTGTGCCATGCGCTGCCCCTGCAAGAGCTGGCGGACCAGGTAAAAGCCGATCGCCGCGATCAGCAGGACGAGGCCGAGGACAACGGTCATGCGTGCGGCCGCCGCGCGGCGCCAAGGGGCCAGCACGTCGTCCTGCGACTTGCTCGCCAGCACCATCAGGGGATAGCGGCTGCTGCGCTGGTAGTAGCTGAGCCGCTGCACGTTATCCAGCGGAGACTTGAAATAGTAGACGGCCGCAGCCGGACGGCTCTTCCATTGCTTGAACAACGGCGCGTTGGACAGGTCGCGTCCGACGAAGGCGCCGCTCTCGTCGCGGCTGCGCGCCAGCATGATGCCGTCGTTGTTCAGCAGCGACGCCGAGCTGTGCGGACCGAGGTCGAAGCGCTCGTAGAACTTGACGAAATAGCTGACGTCGATCGTGAGCAGGGCAACGCCGGCGAAGCTGCCGTCGGGGTGGTTGATMCGGCGAGATGCGGTGATGATCCACTGGCCGCCGGAACGGCTCTTGACGGGTCGTCCGATCAGCGTGCCCGGATCCGGCGAGTCGCGATGACGCTGGAAATATTCGCGGTCGCTGTTGTTGAATTTGGAGAAGTCGACCTGCTCGGTCGTGGCAAGCCAGCGGCCGGTCTCGTCATAGACGAAGATGCCGCGGATGCGGTCCGATGATTTGCGGGTCGGCAGATAGGTCTGAAGCTTTGCGATGGTGTCCGGACCGGTTCCATCGAGCTCGAGCCGATGGACCAGCCCGACGAGGATGGTATCGACGAGCTCGAAGGTGTCGTCGGCATGCTGGACCAGCGAATGCGCGAGGTTGGCGACGTCGATTTCGGCGTTTCTGAGCTCGGCATTGCGCGTTTCCCATTCGCGCCAGCCGCTCAAGCCCAGGATGGCGAAGCAGGTCAGCATGACGAAACCCGCCGCCCAAAGCGGAAGGCGCGTCTTCCCGAGTTCGCGGCCCGTTGTCATCAGGCTTGCTCCATTTCGGTGCAAACCTCTCACCTTGGCCTTAACGGCTTGTTGCGTTATCCGCGCTGATTGTGCCAACCCCGTATTCGGCCGGAACCAGTCCTCGATGTTTCGACGGGTTATCGTCGGAGGATGTTAACCACACGGGCCTCACGCGCCGGTTTTGCCGTGAGTCCTGCCTCACCCTTCCAGCGTAAACCCGACGCGCAGCGTCACCTGGTAGTGGCGCACGGCGTTGTTCTCGATGTGGCCGCGCGTCTGCACCACCTCGAACCATTTCATCTCGCGAATGGTCTTGGCGGCGCGGCTGATCGCGTTCTTGATCGCATCCTCGATCGACGTGTCCGACGATCCGACCAGTTCGAGGATCTTGTAGACGTGATCCGTCTCGGCTGTAGGCATCGTGAGTCTCCCTTGGTTGCGCTGCGGCAGGCAGGACATCGCTCCCACCGGGAAACGCGGCCGCGGCGGGATCAGTCAAACCCCCGCCGACGGCCTAGGTTCCGTGATTTGTGCCGGGGGCTATTCCAGGAGGCGCACCGGGGAGGCGAGCTCGACGGCGGGCGCACCTTGTCGCGGCCGCCGGCTGCGCGTTGCGCCACAGCGTGCGCAGCAGCATCGCCAGCACAGCAATGAGCGCGACGCCGGCGACCGCCGGCTTGAAGCGCTCGTCAAAACCGGCTGCAAGGGTCGTCGATTGCAGCAGGCCGTAAGCGCCGGCCAGCATGATGAGCCCGTACATGACGCTGCGTTCGCGCGGGCTCGTCACCCTGGGAAGGTCGGGAAGCAGCAGCGCCAGACCGACGCCGACGATCGGCAGATCGTAGTCATAGGCATAGGGGCTGATCATCACCGAGACGATCGCCGCGATGCCGAGCGTGAAGCGAGCAGGCATCCCGCGCGCGATGCCAAGTGCGATCGCAGCGAGCGCAAGGGCCGCGAAAACGACCTGGCCCCAGAATGCTCCGCTGGCGGAGAGGCCGGCGTTGTACAGCGCTGCGTAGCCCGAGATCATTCGGAACAGGGGATACATGCCCTGTTCGAGAAAGCCCGCCGACTCCCTGATCGCGCCCAGCCACGCAATCCAGATCTGCGGCCCGAAGACGAGGGTGCAGAGCAGCGAGCTCACGAGCACGACCATCGCGGCGGTGGCGATCGTTGCCCAGCGGCGGGTCGCCAGCAGATACACCCCGACCGCAACGGCCAGGTGCGGCTTGATGACCATGGCGCCGAGCGCGAGGCCCGCGCGCACCTGGCGCTTCTGCAGGTTGACGCAGACGAGCCCGATCAACGCGCCGGTGAGAAGGCCGTTCTGTCCGCAGCCGATCGTGATCGCCATGGCCGGAAACAGAACGATGAGGATCAGTGCGAAGTTATTGCCTGCAATCGCGCGCAGCGTCATCAGATAGGCGGTGAGCGTCATGGCCGTGAACACCGAATAGGCGGCCCACACCGGCAGGAAGGCTAACGGCGCCAGCAGCAGGTCGAACTGCGGCGGGTAGGTCCAGGGCATGAAGC
>NZ_JBFULT010000713.1:0-3228 GCF_054049755.1 Bradyrhizobium sp. P5_C11_2 | reverse complement strand
GGGCTTACCAGCCCAGCTCCCGCAGATAGGCCGTGCGGGCACCTACCCCCGTATGCGTGAAGTCGGTGAAGACCCCATCGACGCCAAGTCGGAAGAATTTGAGATATTCCAGGCCTGGATCGCCGCGATAGTCGGCGGCGAGATATTTCTTCTCGTTGCGGAACGTGAAGACATGCACGAACAGGCCGAGCTTGTGCGCATCGGCAATGAGGCTGGTCGGCTCCTGCGTCGAAGCCTCCGGCGTCGATCCCTTGTAGGGCGTGCCGTCGGCGTTGCTGTCCTTCCACGGCGCAATCTTGAGCGGAACGATATAGGGCTTCCACGGACCGATGCCGTCGGCGTAGGTCTTGATCTGCGCGAGGCCCTCCGGGGTCAGCATCGAATCGTACAGCCGCGCATCGCCCGCAACCGTCCAGTCGAACGGACGAGAATTGGTGATGTTGTTGAGGAGAACCTTGCCGGTCTTGAAGTCGATGCCGTTGCCATCGACGAGCTGGACCTGCCGCGTCTCCAGGCCACGGCTGCGCATATATTTCAGGCTGCCCGGCTCGAAGCTCTGAACGAGGATGGGCGCGTCCTTGGTGTTGAGGCCGTTGTCCTTGATGATCTTGATCAGGGCATCCTCGAGCGGGCGGCTGCCGGGCGCGCCGCAGCCGTTGGCGATCGCCTGGGCATTGTTCCAGGTCGGGTTCTTGGTTTCCGGGTAGACGAGGATCGAACGCCCCGTCTCCTTGCTCTTGGCCTTGGCGATGTCGATGACATCCTGGAAGCTGATGATCGGCAGCTTGCCGTTGAAGACCTTTGGCCTTTCATTGGCCGCGTCATAGGTGGTGCCGCCAATCCAGCTCTTCAGCTCGGCCATGGTGAAATCGGTGATGGACCAATCATTGGTATGGTCTTCGCCGTCGACGATCAGCGATTTCAGCACCGATTTGGGATCGGCCGGATCAATGAGATCGGTGAGATAGTCAGCAGGCACGCCGGTGGCAGACGGCGCCTTGACGCGCACACCGGGCACCGTGCGCTTGCGCGCGGCCACAGCCGCATTGGTCTTCGCCACCTCAGCAATGTTGGTGTTGTCAGCCAGCCAAGGGTTATGGCGCACCACCAGGACGCAGTCCTTGGTCAGATGCAAATCCTCTTCGAGCGCATCGGTTCCGAGCGCCGCGGCAAGTTCGTAGGATGCCTCAGTCTCTTCAGGCACCAGCCCCGGCAGTCCGCGATGTCCGAGGATCAGCGGCGGCTTTCCGTCAACGGTCAGGAAGTGCTTGGCGCCGGCCGGTGCCGGGCCGGTTTGCGCGACGGCCATCGATGGCGGCAGGAATGCCAAGGCCGCCGCGCCGAACAGCATCGCTCCAACACGCGTCTTCCGTCCTGAACGACTGTTCTTCATGGCCGAGCCTCCGTCCTTGCCTGGCATCGCTTCGAATGCCACACGCGCCGACCTGAATGAATAAAGTCGGCGCTCCCGTCTTGTCTCAATTCTCTGACAGACGGATGACGGCGGGCCCGACGGACAACAGCCCGGAACGAGCGGCGCGGAACAGCGCCGCCCGCTCCTGCCCGATCAGAAGAAGCCGAGCTTCTTTGGGCTGTAGCTGACCAGGAGGTTCTTGGTCTGCTGGTAGTGATCGAGCATCATCTTGTGGGTCTCGCGCCCGACCCCCGACTGCTTGTAGCCGCCGAACGCCGCATGCGCGGGATAGGCATGGTAGCAGTTGGTCCAAACCCGGCCCGCCTGGATCGCCCGGCCGAAGCGGTAGCAGCGGTTGGCATCGCGGCTCCAGACGCCGGCCCCGAGGCCATAGAGCGTGTCATTGGCGATCGCGAGCGCCTCGTCGTCGGTCTTGAAGGTCGTGACGGAAACGACGGGGCCAAAGATCTCCTCCTGGAAGATTCGCATCCTGTTGTGGCCCTCGAACACGGTCGGCTGAACGTAGAAGCCGCCGGCGAGATCACCTGCGAGCTCGGCACGTCCGCCGCCGGCGAGGAGCTTGGC
Organism: Bradyrhizobium sp. P5_C11_2; assembly: GCF_054049755.1. NCBI lineage: Bacteria > Pseudomonadati > Pseudomonadota > Alphaproteobacteria > Hyphomicrobiales > Nitrobacteraceae > Bradyrhizobium > Bradyrhizobium sp. P5_C11_2. The sequence continues at coordinate 1,229 of NZ_JBFULT010000713.1, read as the reverse complement.
GCCCTCCTCCTTGCCGATGTCGATATAGGAGAGGATCTTCGCCAGCTGCTCGCTGGAGGCCTGCGCGCCGATCATGGTGTCGGCGTCGCGCGGATCGCCCTGCTTGATCGCGGCCACGCGCTTGAGCGCCCGCTCCATGAAGCGGTCATAGATCTCCTCGTGGACCAGCGCCCGGCTCGGACAGGTGCAGACCTCGCCCTGATTCAGCGCGAACATGACGAAGCCCTCGATCGCCTTGTCGAAGAAGTCGTCGTCTTCCGCGGTGACGTCGTTGAAGAAGATGTTCGGCGACTTGCCGCCGAGCTCCAGCGTCACGGGAATCAGGTTCTGGCTGGCATATTGCATGATCAGCCGGCCCGTCGAGGTCTCGCCGGTGAAGGCGATTTTTGCAATCCGCGGGCTCGAGGCGAGCGGCTTGCCGGCTTCCAGGCCAAAGCCGTTGACGATGTTGAGGACACCGGGCGGCAACAGGTCGGCGACGATCTCGGCCCAGACCATGATCGAGGCCGGCGTCTGCTCGGCCGGCTTGAGCACCACGCAATTGCCGGCGGCGAGCGCCGGGGCGAGCTTCCAGCAGGCCATCAGCAGCGGGAAGTTCCACGGGATGATCTGGCCGACGACGCCAAGCGGCTCGTGGAAATGATAGGCGATGGTGTCGTGATCGATCTCGCCGATCGAGCCTTCCTGGGCGCGGACGACGCCGGCGAAGTATCGGAAGTGATCGATCGCCAGCGGCAGGTCGGCGGCGCGGGTCTCGCGGATCGGCTTGCCGTTGTCCCAGGTCTCGGCGATCGCAAGGCGCTCGAGATTTTCTTCCATGCGGTCGGCGATGCGGTTCAGGACCGCGGCGCGCTCGGCAACGCTGGTGCGTGCCCAGGCGCCCTTGGCGGCATGCGCCGCGTCGAGCGCGGCCTCGACGTCCTGATGGTCGGAGCGTGCGATCTTGCAGACGATCTGGCCGTTCACCGGCGAGGCGTTGTCGAAATACTTGCCGGAGATCGGCGCGACGAATTTGCCGCCGATGAAATTGTCATAGCGTGCGGCGAAGGGAACTTTGGTGACGCTGAGGAATTCCACCTTGTTCATTGATCACTCCCGATGTTTGCTGTTTGCGCAATTCGTCGTGTGCTCACGACTTGCGCAGACGATGTCGCGGGAGGCGTTTTCTGTCAGCCCGGGCGGGAGCGATGGCGGAGCCGACCTGTCGCAGTTCTGCGACAGTCGTGGGC